>JANOXZ010000412.1:0-1756 GCA_031418695.1 Synechococcales cyanobacterium VAR_35_metabat_10 | reverse complement strand
TCTGTAAACTGTTTAAACATTGGCAAACATGGTTGGCCAGTCTTTGCCAATGGCCGTAGATTGGCAGACAATTTCTACAGTTTTATTCACTGCTGCGGGCTGTGACAGAGATTCTACGCAAACCTCGGCTACTTTCTGGCGGGGAATACTGCCTTCAAATAGGGTGTCAGCTTTAGACATCACCAATGTGCCCGATACTTCGTCGTTTTTGAGACCGCCGGGACGGACGATCGTGTAATTGAGTCCGCTAGCCCGCAGATAGTTTTCGCCCTGCTGCTTCCAATACAAAATCAACCAAAATAAATTAAGCGGATGAAAAAACTTCGAGACACAGAGCGAAGTGACGATCGAAAAATGCTCAATATCTCTAGCTTGGGCAGCATCTACCAAATTTTTGGTGCCAATATAGTCCACCTGATAAGGGCCAGTAGGGTCGAGGCTGGGGCGAGCACCCGTAGCACAGATAATTTTGGTACAGTCGCCGATCGCCTGCATCAAAGCGTCTACATTGCCCACATCACCAGCGACCAGCTCTACTAATTCATTGCTGATTGGCCAAATCTCTCTGGCTTTGTTAATATCTCTAGCCAGTACACGCACTGGAATTTGACGCTGACAGAGTTCGGCTACGATTCGCTGCCCGGTGGCACCAGTAGCGCCTGCTACAAATACTTTCATCAAGGGTATATTAAGATATGTATATTGAACATCTTACCAGCGTCTTTCTGGTTCAACCTAAAAAAATCTTGCCAAAATGCCCCTAATTCTCTCTCTCACTAGATTCAATGACAAATATCACAGTTTTCTTTTCAATCCCAGGAGAAAATATCCGGTAGCTGCCGTCTCTCTTCTGTAATAGCTAAGAGCGATGATACTAAATATCAAGGAATCCAGTTCAATGCAAGCGAGATTATTGGAGCAGCCAATGTTGGAAAGAGAGAGGTTGGAAACAGTGTGTTCATTGGCTAAACCTGAACCAAACTCTGCCCAGCAAGTAGAATTAGCCGGTGAAGAATTGACTAGAACTCGCTTTGCCAACAGCTTCGCCGATACCATGGCGATGAATGCTGATGTCAAAACAGTGGCACAGTATTTTGACCAGCACCAAGATTGGTTCATTCGCTGTGCCCAGCCCATGCAGGTGGAATCTTTGGGACGGAATGGCTATGCAATTACGATCGGTCGCTTTAATTCTTTCGGCTATGTGGTAGAACCGAAAGTGGGTCTAGAATTGCTGCCTCATAGGACTTATTCCTATCCAATAAAAACTATTGATATTCCTGATTATCAGCCTCCTGGTTATGAGGTAGATTTCAGCGCTGAAATGCGCTTAGTAGAGGTGATCAAAGATAATCAGTTGCTCACTCAAGTGGATTGGACGCTAGACTTGGCGGTGTATCTTCAGTTTCCAAAGTTTATTCACAAGCTTCCCCAGTCAGTGATTCAAAAAACCGGTGACAAGCTGCTGCAACAAATTGTTAAGCAGGTTTCTAAACGGTTGACAGTCAAAGTCCAAAAAGACTTTCATGGTGCGGCTGGCCTGCCAATGCCTAAATAATACCGATCCATAAAATTAGCTGAATTCCAGAAATTCCTTACCTCTACGGTGGGGAATTTCGTATACAGATGGCGCGATCGTGACTAAAATAGAAAGAAATAGTCCGTGTGTAATCATGTCAAATAGTAACCGGGGCACTTTAGTAGTCGGAATGATTGTGGGTACTGCCATTGGCACCATAGCTGGCCTTTTGGTTGC
>JANOXZ010000411.1:0-3430 GCA_031418695.1 Synechococcales cyanobacterium VAR_35_metabat_10 | reverse complement strand
TTTCCAAGATAAAACCATGATGCTTTTTGGTAACGCCAAAGAAATGGTGAATAAATTGGTCTCGGAAGTGAAGCAACTGTAGGCTCCTAGCCGCTTTACCACCCTACTTCCCCACTCCATTGGGAGTGGGGATTTTGCTGTTAATATCTATATAGTGGGTTTTTTAATGTGGGGAATAAAAATAGTGAAGCGATATTTGCTGTCGATGGCTTACTATTGCCAAAGGCAACGTTACACAAATGACTTTGCTCAGCACAAGTCATTGTCGCCAAAAGTAATTGGCGGATTGCTGATCTTGCTAGTTACCATGCTTTCAGGGTGTAATACTACGGGCAAGGTGGCTGACTGTGAAACTTTTGTGAAAACGAATCGACAAGTAGATACTTATTTTGCCAAAAATTCTACCGATGGTGCAGCTCTAGGCAAGAAGAAGTTTAATGGTGTAGAGGAGCAAAAAAAACTAGCCAAAGAATATCTCACTTTCTTTCTCCAGTCAGCAGAAACCAGCAATAAGGCGATCGCGGCTATTCAGGGAATGTCTTTAAAAGATGAGCCGTTGCAAACACTACAAACTGAATACTTAAGTATTACAAAAAAGACTAAAGAGGCGATCGATCGATTGGCTGTTATTTCGGCAGAACAGAACACCAGTCCGATAACTGATGCTATTGTTAAAGATCCGAAGCTAGATGTGAAGTTGATGGCAAAATCCAAGCAATTAGATGATGATTTTCAAGAAAAAGTGAAGGTTTTGCATGAATTGGGTGGGGAAGAAGGCAAGGTAATCGACAAGGTTAATGCTTATTGTGGTCAGCCGTTACCAAGCAACAGTCCAACCAGTTCTCCGGCTAAATAATCCAAAATTTTATGACAGAGATTGCGATCATTGGTGGCGGAGCCGCAGGTTTCTTTGCCGCTATTACTGCCGCTGAGCGCTATTCCCATGCCAAAATTACTCTAATTGAAGCAGCTCCTCAGCCTTTGGGTAAAGTAAAAATTTCGGGCGGCGGTCGCTGTAATGTGACCCATGCCTGTTTTGATCCGGCGGCTTTGGTGCAGTTTTATCCCCGAGGTCAACGAGCTTTACGGGGAGCTTTTAGTCGTTTTCAGCCTCAAGATACGGTGGCTTGGTTTGCTCAGCGGGGAGTGCAGCTCAAAACTGAGGCTGATGGCCGGATGTTTCCGGTGACCGATCGATCTCAAACGATCATTGATTGCTTGGTGAGGGCGGCGGAAGATGCCGGGGTCAAGATCTGGACGGGCACTACAATTACCAATATTGTTAAAACTCCCAATGGCTTTCGGCTGAGCAGTAGAGCTGGATCTGACTGGGAAGTCGATCGATTGCTCTTAGCTACCGGCAGTAATGCCACGGGTTATCGCTGGGCAAAGGAGTTAGGACATACCATTGAGCCGATCGTTCCCTCTCTGTTTACTCTGAAAATCGCTGATCCACGTTTGGCTGATCTAGCGGGGGTGGCGGTGAAAATGGCCACGGTGAGTTTAGTGGGTGATAAAAAGCTTACCCAAACTGGCCCAGTGTTAATTACTCATTGGGGTTTGAGTGGCCCAGCTACTTTAAAGCTTTCGGCTTGGGCTGCGCGGTTTTTGCATGATCAGGGATATCGGGGGCAATTGTTGATAAATTGGTTGCCAGAAGTTACTGCTGATAAACTGCGCAGTACGATCTTGGCAGTGAAAACTCAGATGCCCCAGAAATCTATTCATAGTAACTGTCCGGTGTTGTTGCCCCAAAGACTGTGGGTGTCGCTGTTAAACTATTGTGAAATTGATGGTCTATGGGCAGGTTTGTCCAATAAAAAGCTCGATCGATTACTGCAAGAACTTCAGCGAAGTACTTTCCAGATCAATGGCAAAAGCCCATTTAAAGAGGAGTTTGTGACCTGTGGGGGGGTAAAGCTAGGGGAGATTGATTTTAAAACTATGGCCAGCAAAATATGCCACGGACTCTATTTTGCTGGTGAAATTATTGATGTAGATGGAGTTACAGGTGGCTTTAATTTCCAAAATGCCTGGACTACTGGTTGGTTAGCTGGAAATTCAATTTGATTATTGATACCGAGCCCCATCACAGGCCGATAAAATGAGACAAAAAGTCATTTAATCGATCACTCAGTTCTTCCAGTTGTTCTTCGTCGTAAATCGACTGTTCTGCGACTCCATAGACTCGATTCATTTGGATCTCACCGATACTAATTTCTTGATAACCCCACTAGACATCACATCATAGCTATACAAAGTGTAAGTTCGTTCATCGTCATAGCAATTATGATCAACGTCTAGTTAGAAATTGGCTGTGGCCCCGGGACAGCCACCGTGGATTTTGCTCCAGTGGTGGGTTTGATCAATAGCCTCGAACCAAACCCCGATTTCTATCAATTGGCACAAGCTAACTGTGTCGCCCATCATAATGTGCATTTCCATAACCAGGCATTTGAAGAATGGCAAAGTGAGCAAAAATTTGATGTGATTTTAGCCGCCAGCTCCTTTCACTGGATTCCTGCATCGATCGGCTACCCCAAAGCAGCAAGTTTGTTAAAAGAAAATGGAGCGCTGATTTTATTGTGGAACAAAGAACTCCAGCCGAGCTGGGAAGTTTATCAACAGTTTGCGCCGCAGCTCGATCGCTATGAAGATCGGGATATGGAAGCCGATGTTTTACAGCAGCTTGGGCAAATAGGGATCGACTCTGGCTACTTTGATCACTTAGTGGGCGGTGACGTGAGGGTGGCTGTGACTTATGGGGTTGATCGATATCTTACTTTGCTCAATACCTATTCTCCTTACCTCAAGTTGAATGTAGAAATTAAGGCCGCTTTGTTTGCCGGATTGGCTGAGGTGATTAACAGTGATTTAGGTGGCTTGATCGATCTTCAGCATACTTCGGCTTTCCATGTGACTCGTGTTCGATCGTTGGTAGCAAGGGACTAGACTGCGCTTGTCGTTGGGATATTGCCAAAGGGCAAGGCTCCCCAACTGATCAACGAGGGATGAGCGGAGTCGAATCCCGGTAGAAGTCGCCACAAGAAAACCGCTGTCCAAAGACAGCGGTTTTTAAATTTAATCTGTTAAATGACTACTCAGCAGCGCTGAGAGCTGGGGCTTCATCATTCACCGGCAAAGCTGGTGGATGAGTGGCAGTAACAAAGGCTTTGCCTTCTTCATCTAGATCTACAATGCCAGAATCTCCTTCTTTCAGGCGACCCGATAGCATTTCTTCAGCCAAGATGTCTTCCAAAAGCCGCATAATGGCACGGCGTAAGGGACGGGCACCGTAAGCTGGGTTGTAGCCTTCTTCGATCAACCGATCTTTGAACTTGGCGGTGACTTCTAAAGACATCCCTTGCTTAGTCAAGCGTTGGAACAAGTCCTTCAGCATGATATCGGCAATGTTGCGGACTTCGTCCTT
>JANOXZ010000410.1:0-11034 GCA_031418695.1 Synechococcales cyanobacterium VAR_35_metabat_10 | reverse complement strand
TTTTTGGATGGTAAGTATGCGGTGTTTGGTAAGGTGGTCAAAGGTATGGAAGTAATTGACTCAATTAAAATCGGTGACAAAATCACTTCGGCTAAAGTTACTGCTAGAGCCAATGCTAAGTCACCTGCTGCCAAGCCTGGTAGTTCCAAGCCTTCTACTAGCCCCAAACCAGTTAAAAAATAATGTCTTTTACCAAGACCTTTGTTACTACAGCTCTAGCTATTGCCATTGGGTGCAGTAGCTGGGCGCTGTCTTTGTCGTTAACGGCTGATGCTCGGGGTGTGGCTGGCCAGAGTAGATCGATTCCAGCAGTAGCGATCGATCAATTGCCGATCGAAGCCCAACGCACTATTAAGTTAATTAATCAGGGCGGCCCTTTTCCCTATCCCCGCAAAGATGGCACGGTGTTCGGCAATTTCGAGCGCCGTTTACCTGCTGCTCCTCGGGGTACTTATCACGAATATACGGTGCCGACTCCGGGGATGTCTAGCCGGGGGGCGAAGCGGATTATTACTGGCCGTAGTGTTAAGTACTACACGCCCGATCACTATCAGTCGTTTCAGCAGGTGAGGGAGTAGCTATGGCTAGTTTTGATTTGTCGATCGAGGCGATTATTCGTGGTCATGCGGCTCCCCAAATTTATCGCTTAGATGCGGATTTGCCGTTGGCGATGTTGGCTGGACAGGTGGCGGCGGCTGGTGGGGAGCTGTTTGAGCTAGATGGGGAGTTAATGTCAGAGACTGCTGGGTTGATGGCGGAGTTTGCGCGGGTGCTGCGGTTTCCAGCTTATTTTGGTAAAAACTGGGATGCTTTGAGTGATTGTTTGACAGATTTGAGTTGGTTTGATGATACTCGTAGTCATTTTGTGGTGGCGATCGATCACTGGGATTACTGCGCTAGCCCAATTTTGCAAGAGATTTTGCAGGAAACTGTAACTTTGTGGGCCGATTCTGAGACTCCTTTGTATGTGTTGTTACGTAGCGATCAGGTAAATATTGGCAAATTTCTATCAGTTGGTTAAAAATAAATAAGAAGCGAGCTAAGATAAATTCAAACTTAGGATTTTTGCCGATTTCACGAGGTGAATTCCCCGCTATCAAGGAAGACGCGAACCCCATGATCAGAAGTCCGACTTCTGGGTTGGTGGCTTATGCTTAAAGAAGTCGGACTTCTGCCATGGCATCATTGGTACAATAGAGTCAAACTGAAATCTAGGTAGACAAAAATGGTTCGATCGCCCGTTAAAGTCATGACCCTAGCAAAATTCTTATTGCTACCAGAAACCAAGCCAGCAAATGAATTCATTGATGGTCAAATTACTCAAAAGCCAATGCCACAAGGAAAATATAGCTTAATCCAAAGCGAATTAACTGCTAATATCAACGCGGCTTTTAAGCCTCAGCGATTAGTGCGTGCTTTTAGCGAACTTAGTTGTAATTTTGAATTTGCCAAAGATTTTCATCTCACTTTAGGTGATTTATTTGGATGGCTACGCGATTGAACACTCGATAAAGCTGTAGTCAGTAAAGCCACCGATCGGGAGGATATTTCATGGCATATTTAGAGAGTAAATTGCAGATCACAGAAAGAAATGGCAACGTCACCTATTTTCCTGATGTTTTTCATCCATCCCAAGATTACTTTAACCAGCTAAAAAATACTTGTTGTTGGCAGTCTGAAGAAGTCAAGGTTTATGGTAAGTGGCATAAACTACGTCGTCAAAGTGCTTGGTATGGCACCGCAAACTATCGCTATGCCGGACAGATTAAAACTGCACAACCTTGGCTCCCAGTTTTACTAGAAATTAAAACACAGGTAGAAAAACTCACCCAAGACTCTTATCAGGGTGTATTGCTGAACTATTATCCAGATGGCTTAGCTGGCATGGGATGGCACACCGATGATGAACGTGACTTGGTTGCAAATGCCGCGATCGCTTCGGTTAGTTTTGGTGCAACCCGCCGATTTGATCTACGGCATCAAGATGGCGAAAAGCTTAGCATCAATTTAGCAGATGGCTCCGTCCTGATTATGGCTGGAGAACTACAGCAATACTGGAAACATCAAGTCCCTGTACAACGCAAAATCCAGGATCCTAGAATTAACCTTACGTTCAGAGTGATGATGTGATATCACAGGTATAAGAAGATCGATAAAAGGCCAGTAGAATTAGTTGAAACAGATAATTAATGGTTACAGGCAATTAAATTTTATCTACTTAGAGTCATCGCTATCGCGCCAGCGACCAATTTCTCTTTGGAGTTCTTCAATTTGGCGTTGTAGCCGATCAACTTCAGTTGCATTTCCACTACTTGGGGGTGATGGTGGTGCATCGTTGTTTACTTCTACCGAGGTGCGGTGATAGTTACCTTGGCGAATAGATCTATAGTCTGGAGACTCTGACCATTCTTGCAGATATTTGACCCGATCGACTGCAAAGGGGTGACTCATCATGGTGCCGCCGACTCCGGTGTACATCAACACCTTATACATTTGGTTCAAATTATCGCTATCCAGATCATGGAAGTCTTTAGATTGCTGAATAAATTCTTGGAGGCTACATTCGTTCATATATTTTTTGCTGCCTCCAGAAATTTTCATCATGGTACGAAACACCACATTGACATCATCCATGACCAATAAAGCTGCTCGATCGGATGATAATTCGGCTTTTCGTCGCCATTCATAAAAAGCAAATACCAAACCACTGCTGATAATATTGCCTACTCCAAAAGTCCATTGTCCCAAAGTCGAGATGATGCTCATTGCCCACATGGCCATTTGGATCAATAAAGTGTGGCCGCATTTGATGTGGCCAAGTTCGTGAGCGATGACAGTGCGTAGCTCTTGTTCGTCTAGTAAATCTAATAACCCGGTGTTTAACACAATGTAGGGAAACTCTTGACCCAAGGAGTAGGCGTTGACTTGAGGGTTTTGACTGATGAACAAGGTGGGTTCAGGAGAAATATCCAGATCGCGGATACATTCGCGGAAGATGCCGTAGATAGTGGAATATTGGCGAGGGCCTGCCTGGATGCTGCTGCCTTTGAGGGAGATGATTTGGGGGCGCTCGTAGAGGAATTCTACAAATTTGCGGGCGACGAGGTCAAAGCCAGGGACGCTGCGCAGGGTGTTTTCGGCCTCTCGATCGAGGGGATGCTGGAAGGCTTCGCTGGTGATACCGGGATAGGTGGCCATGATGATACTCTCTAGATTTTCTCTATGATAGGCTAGGGCTTGTAAAAAATATTGAAGGTATCAAAGGGAATGAGTTGATCGTTGGGTTGTGCCATGTGGATGCAAGAGCGCTTAACCGATCGCACATCAAAATTATATGGATCTAAGAGAAGTCGGACTTCTAGATATAAATTTTTTCAACTCAAGAAATTTGCTTGTAACATAGATTTATTTACTCTGTCTGTGGAGAATTGAAGATATGCTGCTTTCTCGATCTTGGTGTGGCTTTCTAAGCATTACACTATTGATGCTTATTCCATCCCCCAGGGTGAGAGCACAGCAAGAACCTGACCGAGCATTCTTGGAAGCAGCCCTAGTGATCCGATCCTTCGATCAACTATCTGATCAGTGCAAAGCTGGAAAAGGCTTTACCAAAAAACAATCAGATGCGATCGCTGCCTGGGAAGCCAAACAAAACGTCAACGCATTGCGCACCCAACTGCGATCGCTTTCTTCTACGATGCAACAACAGATCGAGCAAGGTTCTGCCAACGTGACCGCCGAACTGCTCAAGCGATTCAAGACTGCAACCCCCTGTGAAATTGCCGCAACTATTATCACTACTCCCAAAGCTAAATTTACAGTCAGCAATTCTTCTAAACCAGAGTCACTTCCCAATCGAAATCCCAGCCAAACTGGCACCACTTCTTCGCCCTCAACTACTGTGCGATCTTCTGTGCGAGTCTCCGAAATCGACTCCTTCGGTTTCGATACTAGAGTCTCCGTCGGCGTTGGTGGTTTTATCGGCCAAGATATCTATCCAGTTGTCCTTTTCCTTAATGGCGATGCCCTCAAAGAAGTCAAAGCTCTTGCCGCTGCCAATGGATTGGCAGAACATCGCAGCTCTAACCCCAAAGCTTGGACAAAATGGCAGCGCAAAAATGGCAAAATCGAGTTACTCACTGCCAAAGGATGGAAAGCTTTACCTTTTAGTGCTACTTATCAGGCTCTACCTGCACAGTTCCGATTAGATGGTACTTATCGATCGCTTTCAGGAGCAGGCAATGTGGCGATCGGTGGCAGTGCATCAGTTGCAGTTTGGAGCACTTATACCTTCAGCTCAGAAGGTCGCGTTATGCGAGGCAGAGGTGCAGGTTCATCAAATGCAGGTGTTGTCACTTCTTCAGTTGCCCCCAGCCAGCGCGGTCGTTACCAAATCGACGGTCTAACCCTACGGATGACCTACGACGATGGCTCCACCGAAGAACGCCTGATCATTGCTGACCCCAAAGATCCCAAGACAGCCATCTGGCTGGACGGCAGTGGTTACAGCAAACGCAGGTGATTTGGTCGAAGCCGATCGATTGCAATTTCGTTAAAATGAGGAGTGATGTCCTCATTTTTATATTTTTATGAAATCTCGTTTAGCCCTGGCCTTATTGTGTTTTTGTACTTTGACGATCGGATACATTCCCCACGCCTTAACCCAAAGTAAGCCAGCCACGGTCAAGGGCACCGGTAATAGCGCCCAGGCCAAGGTCTATGACGAACGCGCCATGGCGAAATTCCGAGCCAACAACATTGCCGGTGCCCTCGCAGATTTAGGACTAGCGATCGCCGCAGATCCTCAAGATCCGCAGCTTTATCTCCATCGAGGCTTGGTCAAAGGTCATGCCGCCGACCATCGCGGTGCCATTGCTGACTTTGAACAAGCCATTAAGCTTAAACCAGACTTGCCCGAAGCCTTCGCCCTCCGCGCTAGTTCTAAACGAGATCTCAAAGATACCAGAGGTGCTCTGAGTGATTACGATCGGGCAATAGCACTAAGCCCTCAGTCGATCGCAATCTACATCGATCGCGGCCGCCTTAAACAGATGCAGCTCAATGATTCCAAAGGAGCGGTGAGTGACTACGACAAAGTCATTGCTTTAGGCGATCGAGATGCTTTTACTTACAGTTTTCGGGGGGCGGCCAAATACAGCTTGGGTAATCGGAGTGGGGCGATCGCCGATTTTCAAGAAAGCACTCGGATTGCCGGTCAGCAATCCGACCCAGTTTATAAAAGATTAATCCAAGCCAATCAAAATCAGTTGAATAGCTTGGGAGTAAAGTAATTCATATTAATCGCCGCTGTGCTACGGGGTTTTGACGGAAGCGGCGCAGGGCAAGACGCAAAGAAATAAAATAGGCAATGCTCTCAAAAACGGGGTGGGGATGAATTTTAAGTGCCCCGATGGTGAGATAGACTGGAAATTCCATAGGTGGCCAGAAAGGGCTGGTTGTTGCAGAATGATATGGTAGCCTAGCCGATACTACTGTATGTAGGAAGGTTAATAAACGTTTATTTAGGAGCAGGGATTATTTATGGGCAGCGTAGTGGGTATAGATCTAGGAACCACCAACTCCGTCGCAGCTTTTCGCTTTGGTGAACTGTTGCTTGTAACCGCAGCAGACAACAAATTGCCCGATCGATATTTGACTCCCTCGATCGTTGCTTGGCAAAATGGCACCCTGGTTGCCGGACAAGTGGCCCAAAACCAACTTCGCGCAGAACCCCATAACGTCGTCACCACCATCAAAAGATTGATGGGAAGAGGCATTGGCGATGTCACTGTCCAGACTCAAATGAAACACAGCGCCTACAAAATTAGCGCCGCCGATCATGGCACCGAAAACAGTTTGGTGGTGCAGCTAGCCAATAAAGAATTTGCCCCCGAAGAAATTGCTGCCGAAATTTTGAGAAAAGTGATCGCCAACGCCAATGAGTTTCAGCAACAGCAAGGACAAACAACGACTATCACCGAGGCGGTGATCACAGTACCAGCCTACTTCAACGATCGACAGCGCCACGCCACTCAAATGGCCGCCATTAAAGCCGGAATTCAACCCCGCGAATTGTTAGCAGAACCGACGGCGGCTGCGATTTCTTATGGGTTTAAACCCGGTGAAGACAGCGAAGTTAAGACTATCTTGGTGTATGACTTTGGCGGTGGCACCTTTGATGCTTCTTTGATCACCGCAAGCGGTAATTGGTTTGCAGAATTGGGTAAAGCTGGAGATTTATGGTTAGGCGGAGAAAATATTGATCAGCAGTTGGCTGACTGGGCACTAGAACAGATGGCGATCAAAGAAAATCTCCCAGATCTGCCCCAGATAATTGCGGGCATGAGTGAAGATCTGCAACTGCGCTTTGCAGTGGATTTAAAGGCCGCTGTGGAACGGGCGAAGATTGCCCTCAGCAGTACGCCAGTGGTGCGAATTGTGCCTGCGACTCCCTTGTTTGATTTGATCGGGATGCCAATTTACCTAGATATTGAGCTGACGGTGGAGAAATTCAATGATTTATTGCTACCCTATATTCACAAAACCATCAAGATTTGTCACGAAGCAGTGAGCTGCGCCAACTGCACGATCGATATGGTGGATGCGGTGTTGCTAGTGGGTGGCTCGGCTCAGATTCCTCTAGTCCAGCAGCAGTTGCGCCAAGAATTTGGAGCAGAGCGGGTGGTGATTCATCCCCGTCCGATGTATGCAATTGCCGAAGGAGCGGCGATTGTGGCAGCCGGGTTGACCGAAAAAGTCTGCACTGTTTCTCGGGACTATTTCATCAAATTATCTTCTGGACTAGAGAAAGTGATTTCCAGAGGGGATGCTTTGCCATATAGTGGTATGCAAACTTTTCGCACCATCGCCGAAGATCAACGATTGATTAATTTCGCTTTCTTTAACCGCGATGAAAGCAATCAAGTGGATGAACCAGTAGGGGAAATGTGGTTATCCCTGGGCAAATTTTACCCGGTGGGGACTGAAGTGACCGTGGTTTTGGAATTGGATGAGCAAACTAGCAGCCTGCAATTCTCGGCCTTTTTACGCCAAGATCCCAGCGTGCGAGTGAGTAGCTCTTTTTCCCGGGGGCGTGCCGATGAAAAAATTTATCGTCAGATCGCCGAAATCATTGCCGATTCTAATGAGCAAAACTTAGATCAAAACGAAATGCAGGAGCTGAATCGCCAGATTGGCCCGATCGTAGAAACTGCTAACCAAACTATCGATCCTTTAACCGGCAAAGAACGTCCAGACCTGTTTCAAAGAGCCGCCGAAGCATTGCAGAAACTGAAGCGCGATTCAACTGCCGAGCGCCGCAAAGCCGAGAACTGGGCGAGCTATTGCAATTATTTGGTGAATGTTTATGGTTTCTTGATGTCCCAAGAGCAGATCGATCGATTTAACGCTTTGAGTCTACAAATTCGGGAGGCACTAGCTCGGGATGATGCTTCGCAAATGGAGGCGGGCTGCGAAGCAGCATCGCGGGAAAATCAGGTGACTCCCGAATGGGTACAACGCTTGCGCTACATTGATATTGCCATGTACAATGTGCGCCAAATTAAACCAGCTAAAGCCCAAGCGATGGATCAAGAGCACGATAAATTAATGACGGCCTTACGCCTAAACGATCTGGCGACCGCTGAGCAGCTTTGGTATGCCCAGCAAATTGAGGCTAATCACTGGATTGATGAAGAAGCTCCGGCGGCCACAATCAATACGGGGATTCAAAGATGAGCGAACCATTGACTTGTCCGGCTTGCCGACGTACTCAAATTACAACTGATAATTGCCCCAACTGTGAAACTGATTTGGCGACTTTGCACCTATTGGCAAATTTATCGCTAGCTAAAACTGGCTGGAATTACCAGCTAGGATTGGTTATCTTGAGTATTATCAGCTCCTTTATTGGTGGGTTGGTAGCTGCTAAATTTTTCTTATGACATCTGCTAGCACTTTGGATCGATGGTTAGAATCTCTCCGCGCTGCTCCCTTGTTTGGCTTGGGGCGCAGGTTTTTGGCAGATCGTGATCTGCTATTAGAAGCCGAGGAATTAGCCGAAGACCGCCAGTTCGATCGGGCTTTGAACGTTGCGAAAGAACTAATCATTAGCCTGAAAGAACCAGTATCTCTGTGGCTACATCCCTGGCGACAGTGGCAAATTCGACCCTTATTTGATCGCCTGGATCCCCAAGTTATTTATTGGCGACAAGTAGTTGCCGACTATCAGCAGGCACTCCAAGATGCTCAGCAAGCAGGAAGTCGTGATCTTGATCGTGCCGAAGCGATGGTGCGCCGAGCGCTCAGTATCTATCCCCATCGCCAAGGGGCAGCGTTGCTCAAAGAAATTCAGCGGTTACAGCAGGGTAAAGAATGGTTTCGGTTGGGTTTAGCAGCAGAGCTAACCGGCGAAATAGCTACAGCTCGTTATCACTATCAAAATATTCAGGCAGAGTTTCCCAAGTTGCAAAAAACCTGTCAACAGCGTTTGACAGCCTTGGCGATCGCTGATCGCAATTGGGCAGAAGCCAGTAACCTGAGTAAAAATCTGAGTGATAAGCTTTCAGCGCATTACAACGGGTTGGCTCAGTATCAACGCAATCAAGAGCTGCGTTTGACTATGCTGCGTATAGTTCAACGTTATCTGGAAAACGGTCAGTTAGAAGAAGCTTGGCAAAAGATCACCGAACATTTGGAAGATGTAAGTAACGATGATTTATTGCAAAGATTGATTAGCGAATATATTGAGCCACAGTTTGCTGCTATTCCTGCTGATTGGCCAGGTCGGTTTCAGTTAGCTCAAAGTCGCTGGTTGCAAAAAGGTGGCCGAGGCACTCTGCACGATTGGGCAGTGGCCGCTTACTATCGCTTTTTATCTGAACCCGATCGGCTAGATTGGTTGCAAGAACTATTGCCAATTTGGTTTACAGCGAGTATGAATATTAATCCTAATTTGCCCAATGCTAAAGTGATCGCTAATCAAATTCGGGATCTGGTATCTACCATGGTTGATCTGTTGCCCGATGAAGATACTAAAAAAGAGTTGCAGTTACAGTGGCAAAGAGATGTGACGGCACTGAAATATTTGGGGAACCCACCAACCAGCGGACTGCGGATTTATGGGGTTTTTCTTTCTCCGGGTTTCTATGAATTGTTTCAATCACAAATTAAAATAGTGCAGTTACCAGACAAAATTTGGGCGATGTTTTATACTCCCTGGTGGCAGGCGGCGATCGCCTGTCTACAAGGCAATCCAGTACAAGCCATGTCAGTGAAACCAGCGATCGATCCTGATGCTGAAGCTATGACCGGGGCGAGTAAGTTTGCCCAGCAATTTGTGGCTTATCACGAGGGCTGCTATTATTTACAGTGCAAACCCGGTGGTTTCCCCCGCTGGCGAGAGGCTTTTCCGGTATTAGAAATAGCCAAAGAACAAATTCTGAAGTCCCCAGAATGGCAATCAAAGGTAGATCAGCTATGCGATGAACACCACCATTTGATTTGGGATGTATCCGATAAAAAAACTTTCTCTAGGTATTGGTATAGTTTATTGCACACCAATACAGCCCTAGATTTTATGAATTTTATGGTTCGTAACGATGATTATTGATAGTTATGTTTGATCCCCATCCCTATGAAGTTTTAGCAGTAAATCCGACTGCCACTAATGCCGAGATTCTCAAGGCTTTTGCTAAGGCGATGCAGCGCAAGCAATATGCTCCAGATGTGTTGGCCAAAGCCCGTAAGGTGCTGATGGATCCAGCCGATCGACCGCTGTTAGATTACTTGTGGGGCACTTGGCGCAAGCATACCGATGTGCGAGGAGCTGATTCAACTTTGTTGGATACTTTGGATGCTGAGATTGAAATACTCGATCGGGCAATTCAAAATTTATCTGTAGATGATTGCCTAACTCGGGAATCTATGGCAACCGAAATTGCTGCTGCCGATCGCTTGTTTGGCCAAAGTCTGCAAAACTTTTCTTATTAATTAATATGTATCAAATTACTGCTGACCAACGAGATGAAATCACTAGTTCATTTAATCGTTTGATCCAAGAGAATGCTGCTCTGCAGGCCAAGCTGCAACAGCAACAGGCGACGACAGCCAGCGCTAACAATAGTTTGTTTTTAGAGTTACTAGGAGTGGTGGATGCCTTGGATTATCTCTGTGGCTATTTAGCCGAAAACCCCGAGCCACCAGCAGCTTTTCAGCAGCGTTTGCCCAATTCTTTGCGCTCGATCGTCAATAAATTAGAGGGTTCTTTGGCGGGCAGTGATGTAAAGGCGATCGATGTGCCTCTCAATACTCCAGCCGATTTTAATGTCTGCGCCGCAGTCAAGCGCGAAGTTCGCACTGATCTAGAACCCCAATCGGTGATCAAAGTCAGTCGGCGGGGTTTTACAGCGGGCGAAGCAGTGCTGCGATCGGCGGAAGTGATTGTAGCTGTAGCGGAGTAGCATCACTCTCACTAGGACAGGCCAAAAATGGGCTATACGATATCAAATTAGCTTACAAAAATAAGCAGACTACTAAGTCGTAGTCTGCCGGTTTATTTAACGAATTGGTTTACTCAAAAGAATTAAACTACATCTGTTGACGATCCCCATGACCCCAATTACCGCCATGGCCACGGTGCTTTTGTTTAGCTTGCTGCTGTTGTTCCGGAGTCAGAATCGCCTCGAATTGCACTTTGCTCGATTGCCGAATTTCCTTCAATTTAGCTTTCTGCTCAGCAGTCAAATTCAAGTTCTTCCACTTGTCACCCATTTCCCGGCGTCGTTCCTGGCGTAATTTAGCTTGTTGACGTTGTTCTGGAGTAAACACAGTATCCATCTGGGTGCGAGTAGTAGCCCGGAGCTGCTCCAATTTAGTCTTTTGCTCAGCAGTCAAATTTAGTTTTTTCAAACGACCCATGTGACTACCCCGTCCACCCAAATGCTCACCATCATGCTTTTTGTCGCCACCTTGACGCAGTTGAGCCTGTTGTTCTGGAGTTAAGATCGCCTTCATTTGCTCCATGTTAGCCTGACG
>JANOXZ010000409.1:0-1726 GCA_031418695.1 Synechococcales cyanobacterium VAR_35_metabat_10 | reverse complement strand
GGGCGTTCGGTACCATACCGAGCAAACCAGTCATACATCAGCATGAACATGTCAGGAGCCGCCAAACCGCCATTGTGAGAACCGACGACCAATACCCGACCCTGACTGGGGATATGCTCCCACCCGTCACTACTTGCTTGGAAATAGTGACGATACAGCCACTCCCACATCGGCATGAATACTTCACGAATTACCTGTGGATCGCGATCGTCCAATGACCAACCATCGTATTTATGCTCGGAGTGTGGATCGGCTGGGGTGATAAGCTGCTGGAAAAAGTTTAACAATATTCTTCTGACGGTGGCTAATTGTCTTCATCGATCGTAGCAAACAAAAGCGAAAATCGCGAATAATCAATTTTCCTCCTACCTATTGCATAATCGACGAATCTTTGTTATATTAGTCAAGTTGCCAAATTTTAAATGAAGTAACGCGCCGGGATAGCTCAGTTGGTAGAGCAGAGGACTGAAAATCCTCGTGCCCGGGGTTCAAGTCCCCGTCCTGGCATATATCAAAACCTCGCTGTTAGCGGGGTTTTTGAGTTTTCAGCCATATTTTGGGTTTTGTCCAGTTGGAGTAGAACTTCTAATTAATCATGTCTATTGAGGTAGATTTGGGGTAAATGTTGGCAGCGAAACGGCAAAGAAACGACCCTGTATTATTCTTTAGAATGACGTGGGCAATGCTGACATCAAGTTAGGATCGTTTTGCAAGATTTAAAATATCAAGGTACATTTTTGGCGGGTTCGGCTACTCTAATACATCTCCACGCTAACTGTGAAATCAGGCGACACGGTTGCAGTTACTTTGGTGTGTGTGCCATTCTCAAAATAGCCTTGAGGTAATGATTTGAACTGCTTACCTTTGGCATCAAAGTCTAGCCGCAGAGCGGATTCGCTGCGGGGGCTGATGGAGACGTTACGCTGTGCGCCTGCTGGGATCGAACCAATCGATCGTGTCTTCACACATCTAGTCAGTAAGTGTGTACTGAAGGTGTCTAAACGTTAAACTAGGAAGTATCGATCTAAATCTCTAAAGTATGCACCTGCTATGGTTTCGCCGCGACTTGCGATTGACTGACAATGAGATTGTCACTTTAGCAACTGCTGACAACACCCCAGTTTTACCATTCTTCATCATCGACCCCTGGTTTTATACCTGGGCAGATGTCGGCAAAGCCAGAGTCAGATTCTTGTTTGAATCATTAGCAGACTTAGATCGTCAACTCCAAGACTTAGGTAGTCGCCTACTGTTATTTGAAGGCAACTCTACCACCATTATTCAAGACCTCACCACCTGGCTCATCGCCCAAGGAAAGCGACCCAAGCTGTTCTTCAACCGTGATGTCCAAGTCGAGTATGGGATTAGTCGCGATCGATCGATAGTGGACTTATATCGCGAATAAAACCTCGATTGCCACCTGGGGCTAAACAACTATTTGCAAACCCAAGACAGCCGCCAGGAGAGGTTTGGCGAGTACTATACCTATCAACGTCAACCACAACACCAGCCTCCACACAAGCTCGATTTACCCGCACTAGCAATCGACATCCCTCAACTTACTTTTGAAGAACTCACCCTCAAATACTCCCAGTTTTGGGATGTTGAAAAAGTTTATTTTCCAGGTGGGGAAACAGAGGCTCACATTACGTTAGACTCCTTTCTGACCAGTAGATTCCACGGTTATCATTGGAAATTATCTCGTCCGTGGTTGGCGCAAATTGGG
>JANOXZ010000408.1:0-1825 GCA_031418695.1 Synechococcales cyanobacterium VAR_35_metabat_10 | reverse complement strand
ATCGATCGCTCGACAACCTAAACACCACTAAATTCCCCTAGTTCCTCGTGCCCACTTTGGTTTCAGTGGAAAGCTTGGGGATCTGGGGTGTTGGGGGATCTATAAGGCTGTAAAGTATTAAAACACTAATTGTTTAAATTGACTTCTGCCTCAATAATAAACATCGGCTAGAATATCTTTAGCCATTCATTAGTTGTTATTGGAGGCATAATGTCTGATCCGTTTTACGCCCATACCCCAAGTAAAAACAATCCTCAAAAATGGCACGATCTTAATGAACATCTCCAAGATGTAGCTAATCTGGCTAAGCAATTTGCAAATAAACTCAAAGGTAGTCAACTCGCCTACTATGCTGGTTTGTGGCATGATTTAGGCAAATATAATCCTGAATTTCAAAAATATTTGCAAGACTGTGAACAAGGCAATGCGCAAGCAAAAAGTGTCCCTCATGCAGTGCATGGAGCGATTTTGGCTGCCGAGATAATGCCGCCGATCGCCCCGCTAATTTATGGGCATCATGGTGGATTACCACAAATTCAAGAAATGTCGCAAAAGCGAGTTAGTGACCCGGCACATCAACCTGTTTATCAAGCAATTTTGGAACAGGCTAAAACTGTAGGTATTGACCTTAAGCCCAATACTGATTGGCAAACTGAAATTTCTAGTTTCAAAAACCCACTGCAATATGAGCTATTTCTACGGTTGCTATTTTCTTGCTTGATTGATGCCGATTTTTTGGACACAGAAGAACATTTTTCACCAGAACTGACAAAGCAACGAGTGAAAACTGAGACTGTTCAGCAGTTATGGAATGTTTTAAAACAACATCAAGCTGAATTGATTGCGAAAGCACCAGATAAATTGGTAAATCGAGTAAGAGCGGAAGTCTATCAGGCTTGTCATGATGCGGCAGAATTAGCCCCAGGAGTATTTCGCCTTGCAGTGCCGACAGGAGGTGGTAAAACGCTGAGCGGCTTAGCTTTCGCACTTAAACATGCAGCTAAATATGAACATGATCGAGTGATTGTTGCTGTCCCTTACACCAGCATTATTGAGCAGACAGTAAATGTCTATCGTAGGATTTTTGGTGAAGAGGCAGTGCTAGAACATCATAGCGCCGCCAAAGTAACGGTGAATGATGAAGATGCCCGATCGACTCAAGCCCAGGCCAGACTTGCTACTCAAAATTGGGATGCACCATTAATTGTCACAACGACAGTTCAACTGCTGGAAAGTTTATTTCATAACCGCACCAGCCGCTGTCGGAAGCTGCATAATATTGTGAATAGCGTGATTATTTTAGATGAAGTACAAACTTTACCGATCGGATTACTAGCCCCGATCGTCAATGTACTTCAGGAACTAGCAGCTCGATATCATGTTACAGTCGTGCTTTGTACCGCTACCCAACCTGCATTAGAGGGTAAAAGTCCTTATTTAGAAGGCTTTGAGCATGTGCAAGATATTATTGAGCCGCAGCAAGCCCAAAAACATTTTCGAGAATTGAGTCGGGTAAACTATGAAATCCCAGATAAATCTTGGTCTTGGACAGAGGTAGCCGAAGATGTGAGGATTCATCAACATAATCAAGCTTTGCTAATTTTGAATACTCGCAAAGATGCTCTGGAACTATTGGCGACTTTATCTGTAGGTGATAGAGAAGATGATGAACACTTATTCCATCTATCTACACTGCTTTGTGGTGCCCATCGGCGCAAAGTATTAGAAGCTGTTCGATCAAGATTAGCCAAGAAATTGCCTTGTTGGTTAGTCTCTACTCAAGTGGTAGAAGCTGGTGTAGATTTAGATTTCCCTGCTGTATATC
>JANOXZ010000407.1:0-12639 GCA_031418695.1 Synechococcales cyanobacterium VAR_35_metabat_10 | reverse complement strand
AGCGCAAATGGACTCAATTAAATCTAGAATTTTGTTGGCCTTCTGCGTGTCTTGCCGATACCACCACTGCAAGTCTTCCCGAAATGCTTCATCAAAAATAATCCGTCTCTGGATGATAACTACTTCTGCTTCAGCGCCTAGTGCTTTTTTATCCTTCTTTTTCGCGGACAATGCCTAACTCCTCGCACAAATTTGATATTGATTGGTCTGGATCGTTGACTTCTGTATTGGAATAACCGACCAGATCCCTTTGTTTGGCTCGTTCGATCGCCCCGTGTAACCTGGCAGCATTTGCTGGAGACCTTAGCAGATAAACGGTTTCAAAAAGACTACTAAGATCTTCTTCGGCAATCAGAGCAACGTTTTGCTCCTTGCCATCTCGTTTGACAATGATAATATCTTTGTTGTCTGCAACACGATCAAGCAGAGTACTTAAGTTACCCTGGGCTTCAATGTAACTGATTTCACTACTGGTCATAGATTTAAGTAATATAGTCGAGGGCTATCTAAATTATAAACTGAATTTCACACAGAGATTTTTGGCCTCATGAAACAGGAGACACAATATTCTACCAACTATTCAAACGTTCTCCCACCCTCCTATTCGAGTTAATATTTATATGCTTGTAATCACCGATCAAATCAGTTAGACAATATGCTGGCCTAACTTTGTTATCTGAGAGATCGTCAAATGGAAACTGAACTAGTACTATTTTACCTTTCATGACTTACTGCTACACCATTTTCTAGGGTGTAAATATCTTCTTCAGCATCATGAAGAAAGGCAAAGCTGGGGTTGCTGGCTACGGCGTTGCTCCACTGATCGGGGGTGAGATCATCTAATTCCCAAGATTCTGGAAATAGGACAATGATTCGCACTCGACTAGGTTGGTTGAGGGGCAATAGCTCATCAAGCTGTAATTCGCCTTGAGCACTGATGGTACCAACACATTCGATCGATCTCATAAAATCACCTAAGTAAACCTTAGCTCTATTTTAATCCAAAAGTTTCAAAGCTTTTTCGAGGCTTGCTCAAAGTGGAATCCATTTAGGAGTATAGAGATATAGATTTACCGCAATGGTCAGTGGAGGTACTTATAATGCAGTCTAACTTTGAAAATATGTCCAAAGTTGAGCTAAGAGCCTATATCATTGCTAATCCTGGCGATCAGGAAGCTTTTTACATGTTTGTTGATCGGTTTGCTTCTACGCCCATAGAAGTATTCAGTGGTGGGCTGGAGGAGGTTGAGATCCAGGTGCGAAAGAAGATAGAAGAGCTTAATAAGGCTAAGGCTTCATAGCTGAATGAATTCAAAAAGCCCTGCTATTGTGGGGTTTTTTGGTTTGGTTAGAATGTTAATGACTCTCTCAATTCAGACTTTCTTGTGATTCATTCAATAACTAGTCAGCAATACGTCACTGATGCAGATGGCCAAAAAACAGGGGTTATTTTGTCTATTGAAGAATATGAGCAGCTTTTAGAGGATCTGCATGATCTGGCTTTGGTTACAGAGCGACGATCGGAAACTCCAGTTAGTTTAGTCAAGACACTCTTCGATTAGTCAAAACATTATAGCCACTGACCACCGCGATAACGACTGTGGGGAAATAGTACTCGGAGTAGACTATGTGCGGCAAAAAACATCATGAGGCTGGCGATCGCATACTGCAACAACAACCACTGAATAGGCAAAGAATTAGTGTTAATTCCCGGTAGCTGATTAATTTTGAGTAACAGCGCCAAAATCCCCCCTTCTACCAACGCCCCAGCTAATTGGAGCAAACCTGGCCAATCACTATCCCAGCGCAGCTTTTGAATTTGTTGAGTAACCACATCACTAATAATTCCGCAGATACCCATGTAAATCAGCAGTACCAAATAAGAAAAACTCTTGGGTGAAAACAGTCCCAAAGCAAAAGGCAATGAGACTAACAGCCCCACTGTGGGTAGCAAAAACAAGCGCATTTGCCAACGACCAAAGAGCGTAGGAGTCATAGTTATTTATTGGTTATTTATCGATCGACTGAACCCATAATAATATCGATACTGCCCAAGATTGTGACCAAATCAGCGATCTTTACGCCAGTCAGTAAGTGGGGCAAAATTTGCAGATTGTTGAAATCTGCCGCCCGAATCTTCCAGCGCCAAGGGAAGACATTATCTTCACCCACGATAAAGATTCCCACTTCGCCTTTGCCACTTTCGACCCGCACATAGTGCTCACCTTTGGGTATTTTGAAAGTAGGAGCGATTTTTTTGCTGACATACTGATAGTCTGGGCCATCCCATTCTGACTTTGGACCGGCAGCTAAACGCTTCGCTTCCAGGTTTTCATAAGAGCCACCCGGTAAACCCGCGATCGCCTGCCGCAGAATTTTCACCGATTCGCGCATTTCCTTCATCCGCACCACATAGCGGGCAAAGCAATCACCGCCAGTATCCCAAGCAACATCCCAATCGAAGTCGTCGTAGCACTCATAGCTGTCTACCTTGCGCAGATCCCAGTTCACCCCAGATGCTCGTAGCATCGGTCCAGAAAGCCCCCAATTGATGGCTTCTTCGCGTCCGATCGTGCCAATGCCTTCTACCCGTTTGCGGAAGATCGGGTTGTTGGTGATTAATTTTTCGTATTCATCAATTTTGGGATCAAAGTAATCACAAAAATCAATACATTTATCGATCCAGCCATAGGGCAGATCCACCGCCACGCCACCAATGCGGAAATAATTGTTGTTGACCATCCGGTAGCCGGTAGCGGCTTCCCACAGGTCATAGATCATTTCCCGTTCCCGGAAAATATAGAAGAAAGGAGTCTGGGCACCCACATCGGCCATAAATGGGCCAAGCCACAGCAAGTGGTTGGCAATCCGGTTTAGCTCTAGCATGATCACCCGAATGTAGCTGGCGCGCTTGGGCACCGGAATACCAGCGAGTTTCTCGGGGGCGTTGACGGTAATGGCTTCGTTGAACATCCCTGCCGCATAGTCCCAGCGGCTGACATACGGCACATACATAATGTTGGTGCGGCTCTCGGCAATTTTTTCCATGCCGCGATGCAAGTAGCCGATCACTGGTTCACAATCTACTACGTCTTCACCATCCAAGGTGACGATGAGCCGCAGTACCCCGTGCATCGAGGGGTGGTGCGGACCCATGTTGAGCACCATTGGCTCGACTCTAGTTTCTAACTTAGTCATGGATTTCTGTTTATGGGAGAGGATCGGTGGGCACTTGCCCTTCGAAATATTATAGGTCTCATTGCCTTCTCTTGGGTATGTAGGTGCTAGAGCTGACGTCTTACTGATTCAGACGAACGATACTAATCACAGAAATCTTTCTTAAAATGCATCTCCAAACTTTTTACGGCTACATTTCTCTACGATGAAGATAAATATATGGGAACAATGTCAAAAAGTCTTACAGTGTTCAAAGAATCTGTCCATCTCAGCCGTAGGGACATAAACATCATGGAAAAACACGAAGAAGTTACAATTGCCGAATACCAACTCACTGCCACATCTTTCCGAGCAGGCACCTGGGATCATGATGTCTCTCAAAACCGTGCTGCTCTGATTTCAGCATTACCAAATAATCCTGGCAAAATCCTTGATCTGGGCTGTGGCCCCGGTCGGGACTTGGTAGCTTTTCAAGAACTTGGGCACAGTGTTATTGGCTTAGATGCTACTCCAGCCTTTGTGGAAATGGCTAAAACAGCAGCTAATTGTCCAGTCTGGGAGCAAAGCTTCCTCAACCTCGATTTACCTGCCAATCACTTCGATGGCGTCTTTGCTAATGCTTCCCTGATTCATGTGCCAACCAATGAAATGCTGCGGGTCTTGCAAGATTTGCATGAATCTTTAATTGCTCGAGGCATTTTAGTCATGTCTATGATGCGGGGCAACTACGAAGGCTTCTCTGATCGACCTACTGGCTCTCGCTACGTGGCAGGTTGGGAACATGAGACTTTAGCGCCCCACCTGTTAGCTGCCGGATTCCAAATTTTAAATCACTACTATCGACCACCCGGAATGCCAATCGAGCAACAATCTTGGCTAGTAATAGTTGCTCAGAAAATTAGTAATCAAAATTTATAGCGCTGCCTGAGAAAATGGTTGAAAGAGTTTGGCTATTTGCTCTGGCTTAATACCGTCGAAATCAGTTATAACTACCTAGGGTTGAGAATGATTATGCTGGAACTGACTGAGGGTATTCACAAAATCGTTGATGCCCTGAAACTGGCGATAAACCGAAGCAAAACGAATATAGGCAACTTCATTCAGGGGTTTGAGTTGTTCTAACACCAAGTCGCCTATTTCGGTAGTGGTAACTTCACGGCGAGTGCGTGATTGAAGCTGAGCTTCGATTTCATCGACAATTCGTTCTAGGGTGTCAGCAGAAAGACCAGTTTTTTGGCAGGCATGTACCATGCCCCTGAGTAGTTTAGATCGATCGAAGTATTCTCGTTCTTCGTTGCGTTTAATTACTGTAACCGGTACAAATTCTAGGCGCTCATAAGTAGTAAAGCGGTGCTTACACTTCAAGCATTCCCGGCGACGACGAATACTTTGGCCGCTTTCTGTTGATCGAGATTCTAAGACACGGCTGTCGATAAATTGGCAGTAAGGACATTCCATGGGAAGATGCGGGCGACAGTTATGGCAATCTTCCCATAGATTATCCCATTCAAAGTAAAATATCCGAGCTAAATACCAAAAGAAATGAGCCTAGAAGGATTCTAGACTCATTTCTTGCGTAGAAATTTCAATAGTTTAGGTGGAATGAAAAACAATAGGGATATCTAACATTGTACACCGCAGGCCGAACAGAGATTATTAGTGATTTTGACTTGGCTGACATCCTCTATAAAAGTAGGTGTAAGGCCATCTGGTTGCTTTGTTCGGGTGATTGCGTGGAACCTAAAACCTGGCTAACATCTAGTTTTGGTTCGGGGGTGAAAACCAGTTTTCTTTGCTGGCTGATGTCTGTATTTAGAATAACACTACAGAATATTTACAAACAGATTGTTTACAAAGCTTGAATATCAACTTGGTAAAGAATTTTATATTTACAAGCAGCTCTTCAACGCGATCGCTGCTTCGGCGGCAGTGGCATAGCGTTCACTGGCTCGATCGGCAGACATCTTGTGAATCACATCAGCTAACTTAGGCGTAATCGTGGGCACATTCTTTACTGAGAACTCATAGCCCTTGGCCGTAAGCGTCAAATACTTACTGGGGTTTTCTCCTGTCACCAAAAATAAGATAGTTGGCCCCAAAGCATACAGATCAGACTGAATGACTGGCTTGCCCTGATTTTGTTCAGGAGCCATATAGTCCGGGGCACCAATACGAGTACTGCCCACCGAGCCACTTTCTTTTACAGCTCCAAAGTCAATCAAAAAAATCTGCTGCCCCACATTGCTAACCAATAAATTAGCTGGCTTTACATCCCGATGAATCAGCGGTGGTCGCTGGCTATGAATATAGGTCAAAATTTCACAGAGTTGCAGCATCCATTTGATCGCCTGCTGGATAGGAACTGGCCCTTTTTTAATAATGTAGCGTTCTAAGTCTTGGCCATGCACCAAATCCATCGCCAAATAGCGTTTACCCGCCTCAGCAAAAAAATCTTGATAGCGCGGAATACCCAAATGCTGCAAAGTACTCAAAATCTTCGCTTCCCGCTCAAACAGCTCTTGGGCTTTGATATTATTGGCAACATCGGCGTTCATTTCTTTTAGAACCAGCATTTTCTGCTGGTTCCAAGCCAAATAGGTGCTACCCATGCCACCTTGTCCTAATGGCTTGAGTATTTGGTAGTCACGGATAGTTTTGACTACTAAAATTGGCTGTCCGCAGTGAATGCAAAACAGTCTATCGGGAGTATTGCCCTGATGCTGACAGTGAATTGCCCCGATCGCCTCAAAGCGTAGCAGCGGGCCACCGGTACCCAGTTGCAGCATATTGCCACTCACTAGCATTGCTTGATCGACCTTCTGGCCATTTACAAAAGTCCCGTTGGTGCCGTGGCTAGTAAGGTGCCATTGATTATTGGCTTGTAAATCTGCATGGAACCGCGAGACTAATGGATCATTAATCACTACCTGATTTTCTGGGTCACGACCAATCCGAATATGGCTAGATTGATCAAACTGCCAATTCTTAATAAAGGTCTTACCAGTAGCATCAAACAGAGAAAGAATTAACATTGTTAGATCACTTGTTACTGGATCACTTCCCAACCTGAATACGCACTGCGATCGCTGTAATGTTGTCATGGCCGTTATAGCCATTAGCAAATTCGACTAGTTGCTTCACTCCTTGATGGAGAGAAACTTGCCGATTGACCAAAGGTCGCAGTAACGCTTCGCCATTTTCTTCGACTAAATCTCGATCGGTCAAACCATCCGAAGCAATCAAAATCAGCGTATTTTCCCGCAGGCCAAAGATTTGCACATCTGGTGAAATAGCCGATTGGTCACGGGGACCGATCGCCTGGGTGAGCTGATAAGCATCGGGGCGACCATAGGCAATTTCTGGCTCTACGCCCCGTAGCATTTCTCTTTGACCCACTTCGTGGTCGAGAGTAATCTGCACTGGCTGACTGCTGGCTTCTAGTAAATAACAGCGAGAGTCTCCCACATGGGCGATCGCCACCTGGCTATCTTGGAGCATCACCATTACTAGCGTGGTACCCATCCGACCACTGCCAGAAGAAGAATTTCCTTGATTTATTTCAAATAGGGCTTGGTTGGCATAGTGAATTGCCGCGATGATTTCTTCTTCGCTGGGCAAAATATCATTAGTCCAATGTTTTTCCCAGTATTCTTTAAGCTTATCGGTAGTCATTTTGCTGGCAACTTCCCCAGCCGCATGGCCGCCCATCCCATCACACAAAATATACAGACCCCGACCAGTAATAGTCTGACTTTCGGGACTTTGACATTGAGTAAAGCTGCTATCAATACTGTAATAGTCTTCGTTATGATCGCGCTGTCTACCTACATCGGTAGCGGCGGCAGCTTCCACACCCAACAAGCGGGGAGCTAAAAATAGTGAGGTAGTGGGTTCACTGGGTGCAGCAATTTCGGTAACAGCAGTGGCTGATAGCTGACTGAGTCCGTGATGCAGATTATCAACAGTGAGATTTTCGGTGGCAATAAGTTCAGTGAGCGATTGTTGCCAACCCAGATCTTGGCTGTGGCCAAGCTGCTGCCAGATCTTGGCTAAGTCATTGGGAGTGGGGGGCTGTTCACTAGGTTCGTTAATTAGACAACGGAGATAGAGATGTCGATCGGCATTTAGATACAAATTATCTAGATCTAACAAGCTAGAACGAACTGACCAAGGTTTCAGATAATTCCAGAGCTGCAACATTTCTTCTAACCAGCCTTGCAGTTCTTTGCGTGGCAACTGGTCATCTTGACAAATCGTCGTCAATTGTTGATTGGCAATGGGCGCGTTTAGTACCAAAACACTGCGGCGTTGGTCTTTCCAGGCATCACAGAGGGTTGGAATACTGGTGAGAGCAGGCTGTAAAGCTAAATATGGACGAGCAGCAGGGTTGATCCCACCCCGTTCCCATAGTTCCCATTCTGGATAATCGCTGGGAGTTTTGCCTAAATAGGCTTTGCTGTCGATCGGCGGCTGCTGTGCCATGAATTCTTGCAGCGCGGAAGGTTGCTTCGGATGGGCATCGAGTACCTGGACTAACTTGGTATCGAGCATTGCAGGAGAAGAAGAAACAATCCGATAGCGAGAGTTACTATCTAAGGCCAAAGTCGGCGGCACCGATGGTTCTGGCTCATCAAGTTGCGGATTGGTGGGTTGGCCTGTGGCATCGGCTAACTCCTCGACTACGGCCAATTTTTGAACCAATTGGAAACCACATTGCTGGCAAAAGCGGTGGTCGGAGGGGTTTGGGGAGCTGCACTGGGGACAAACAAACATAGACCTGAATCTGGAGGTTGGCGGATGATCCGAAGATGATGAAAGCGGAGAGCCTGTTATTCTTTATTAGTATGCCACGGTCATTCCTTAAAGTAGCAGAGTGTCTAAAATTGACCTATTTTGGATGGCTATCCATTCTTGAAAATGATACTAGAATGAGAATCTCTGCCCGGTTAGAGAGAATTAATTCACGAAGTTTAGTAAAGTTCCCCCCGACCAACCAGACCTATGGAAGTTCCTTCCCTGCATCCTGACACGATCAACGAAGTCAAAGCCAAGGCTGATATTTATGAAATAGTTTCTTCTTATGTAGTGCTCAAAAAGCAGGGGCGAGATTTTCAGGGGCTATGTCCTTTTCATCAAGAGCGATCGCCGAGTTTTACGGTCAGCCCTAGCAAGCAAATGTACTATTGCTTTGGTTGTCAGGCCGGGGGTAATGCCATCAAGTTTTTGATGGAGGTCAATAAGCGATCGTTTAGCGAAGTGATCTTAGATCTGGCTGGACAGTACCAGGTTTCGGTACGCACCCTCGCCCCGGAAAAACGCCAGGAGTTGCAACGTCAGCTCACTGAGCGGGAGCAGTTATTAGAAATTGTGGCGGTGGCGGCGAACTTTTATCAACATGCTCTCCAGCAACCGGCTGGTGAAGCGGCGCTGGTATATTTACAAACCAAGCGCCAGCTTAGTATGGAAACCATTCGCAGTTTTCAGCTTGGCTATTCCCCAGATAGCTGGGAAACCTTGGTTCAATATTTGACCGACGCCAAGAAATTCCCGGCCAAGTTGGTGGAATTAGCCGGATTAATTATTCCCCGCAAAGAAAGCAGCGGCTATTTTGATCGATTCCGTAATCGGTTAATGCTGCCAATTTTTAACAGCCGGGGGCAAATTATCGGCTTTGGTGGCCGTAGTTTAGGCGACGAGCAGCCCAAGTATTTGAATTCTCCTGAGACACCGTTGTTTGATAAAGGGAAGACTCTCTATGGTCTAGACCGGGCAGCAGCGGGCATTAAGCAAAACGATCGAGCAGTAGTTGTTGAAGGCTATTTTGATGTGATTGCTTTACACGCAGCGGGCATTACCGAGGCGGTGGCTTCTTTGGGTACGGCCTTAAGCAATTATCAGATCAAGCAGTTGCTAAAACTGACTCCTTCTAACCAAATTATTTTGAACTTCGATGCCGATCGAGCCGGGAAACTAGCTACCGAAAAGGCGATCGAAGAAGTCGCTGACTTGGCGTATCAAGGCCAGATTCAACTGCGCGTGTTAAATTTATTGGCGGGCAAAGATGCCGATGAGTTTTTGATCGAAAACAGCAGCGCGGCCTATCAGGAACTATTAGCTCAAGCGCCTCTTTGGTTAGATTGGCAGCTCGATCGGGCGGTGTCTGGAGTGAACCTGCAAGATGCTCAAGGCTACCAACAGGCGGTGGGTGAAAGCGTCAAACTATTACACCAAATTACTGATCCCACCACCCGCACCTACTATTTGCAAAAAACGGCTCAGTTGCTCAGCGGTAATGATGTACGGCAGATTCCACTGTTGGTAGAAAACCTGAACACGGCTTTGAAGCGCCAAGAGCGATCAGTGCGCAAGCCAACTGATACCACAAAAAGCCCCGAGCCAGAAAGCGACAATCTTGCTCAAGGTCTACCCATTAATTTGTTACCACTGCCCCAGCAGCGGTTAGTAGAACAAGCCGAAATTGTTCTTCTTCGCCTATATTTACATTATCCAGAGTATCGGTTGACTATCATTGAGGCGATGGAAGAATCTGATGTTATCTTTTGTTTGCCCCATCACCGCTTTATTTGGCAAAAAATTGTGGATGCCTCTCAGCAGGGGACGATCGATTACTCAGATCCGCAGCTCATTGCCTATTTGCAAGATCTCCATGGCACACACAGCCGGGAAATGGGTCAGGTAAATCACCTGTTTCATTTGAATGAACAAACTGCTCAGGAAATTCTCCGATCGCCATTGGTGATAAAAGCAGCAGCAGCTTGTTTAGAAAAAGTTGCCTGTGAAAAGCAGCGTAGTGATTATTTGACCCTATGGCAAAATCCAGCGACGGCTCCTGAGCGCAGACAGCAGTATTATGAGCAATTTTATGAGGCTCAAAGACGGTTGCAGGTGATCGATAAACAAAGATTATTTTCTATTGCCGATCTGACGATCGGAGAGGTTTAAATGAAATTACTGACTATCTTGCAGGGTACTATTTTTACTATCACTTTAGCCTTGGTGACAGTTCCGGCTTGGACTGCCAAAGCCGATTCGGCCAGTGATTTACAAAAACTTTTGACCACTAACCGCTGTGAAGGCTGTGACCTTAGCGGGGTGAATCTAATTGGCATTGACCTGAGTAATGCCCAGCTTCAAGGAGCAAAGCTAAATGCAGCTAACTTATCGGGGGCTGATTTGAGCGGTGCCAATTTAACCAAGGTTTCAGCAGTAGGCACCAGTTTTACGGGAGCCAATTTGCAAAAGACTACCTTGGTGAAGGCCAGTTTGATCTATGCCAACTTGGCCAAAGCTCAATTAAACGATGCCATTTTGCAAGGCACCGATCTGCAAGGAGCTAACTTAGTTGGCGCAGATTTAAATGGAGCAAAAATTACTGAATCTGATTTTGTGGGTGCCAATTTGGCAGAGATTAAACGCTCTCAGCCTTGGTTAGCAGCCGATAAAAATCGCTTTCAAGGTGAGGCTAGAGTGGCGATCGACAGTAAACCTACAATAATCGAAAAAGAAGTAGAGTCATCAGATCCCACAATAGGCAGTCCACCCAGCTCTCCAATAACAGCACCTAGCACAGGCACTTCTCAAACGAATACTCAAACCAATACTGTAACTGGCAACGGAGATAATAACGTTCTTCATGGTGGCCGCAGTAGCGGTGGCTCCCAAAGAAATGATCAGCTAAACAATGGTGTCCTAGGTGGTGCTGGCAGCAATACTATCCCCAGTAGACCAGTTACCAGAGGAGGTCGAGATCTCAGAATAGAACAGCGTCGTAGGCCGCAGAAGGTGCGTCGTCGCTTCTCAATTCCGGCTTGGGTGGGCTTTACCCAAACCAGTACCACTGGCGGCGATCGATACCACAACCCCGATCATCCCGATGCGATCTTAGAACTGTGGTAAGTAAATCTTGGTCGGTCACGCCACACTTATTCGGCCGATTCTATCAAAAAGTTTAAAATTGTGGCCAGAATGGTACACGATCGAGTACGATAGTACTTGCCTACTGATTTTTATAAAGCAAGTCTATGAATAGCTGTATCTTGATGGCGGAAATTGTTCAAGCCCCTGAACTGCGCTCTACCTCCGATAACCAGATGGAAATTGCCGAAATGTTTGTGCAATTTACCAACGGCAAACCCGAAAATCCTCCAGCTCTGATCAAGGTAGTAGGCTGGAACAACTTGGCACGAGAGATTAAGGAAAAGTATCGTCAAGGCGATCGAGTGATTATTGAAGGGCGGTTAGAAATGAGCGTGACAGAAAAGCCCGAAGGCTATAAGGAAAAACGTGCCCAGCTCGTAGCTTCTCGTATCCATGCTTTCACTGGTGGCGAAGATATGGGTATGTCTGCTGGAGCGGCAATGTCGCCAGCCGCAACTCCCGCCAGTCACACTCCTGCACAATCTATGGTCTCGGCGGCACCAAAAGCAACTAAGGCTGCTCCAGCGAAGCCAGTAGAATCTTTTGAAGTCAGCGATGACGAAATTCCTTTCTAGAAATACTGATCTAGAAATACTAAGTAGTTTGTAATACGAAAAAATAATGCATCTCAACAAGCAACATGGTAAAGTTGGATTGCCTAACCACCAACTTGGAGAAAATTCCTATGTCAATTCGCCTCTACATTGGCAATTTGCCGAAATCTGATGTCGAGCGCCAAGACCTACAAGCAGTATTTGCTGAAGCGGGCGAAAGTGTTTCCGCCAAGGTAATTAAAGACCGTAAGACTGGCAAATGCCGGGGCTTTGGCTTTCTGACCGTAGAAGATGAAAGTCAAGCAGATGAAATCATCGAAAAATACAATGGCGCGATGTTTCAAGACCTGGCAATTAAATTAGAAAAAGCATTACCCAAGTCCGAAGAAGAAGAGTCTTCGGCAAAACCAGTTACTCCTCGTGGCGAAGGCCAACGCAGTGAGGGCGGTCAGCGCAGTGGCGGTGGTGGCGACAGAGCCAAGAAAGGCGGTAGTCGTGGCGGCGGCAGCGGCAAGTCTGGTGGCGGTAATAAAACTCCAGCCACTTATACTGGTGGAGACACTACGTTTCAGCCAGATCCTCGTTGGGCTAATCAACTTGCCATATTGAAAGAGCGCTTCACCGAAGTCACTACTAATCCTTAACTGATCATTCCCAGTGAGCAGTTTGTTTTGTGTTCCGTGATTTTGACTTGATCCAAGTGATAGTTAGGACTGGTGTCTAATCTTAGGCACCAGTTTTTTTCGGCTATTTTTTGCTCTTAAGCATCTTCGCTCTTAAGCATCAGTGGCTGCGCTGCTATTTTCAGCGATCGCAGGTTGCAAAGCGATCGAAATACCCAACAAGTCTTGTAAATGCACTTTTAGTCGTTGATTGAAATCCGCTCTTTGAACATTTTCTGGTGTTTTGACCGGCTTGCGTTCGGCATCGAGCCTCCAGCCATAATCGCTGCCCAGGCGCAGTTTATCTT
>JANOXZ010000406.1:0-9288 GCA_031418695.1 Synechococcales cyanobacterium VAR_35_metabat_10 | reverse complement strand
TCCTGACAGGCTGCCACAATGGCTTTGTCCTTTACCCCTCAAGGTTTTTATTCCTTTCTCCTTCTTAGAATGAGCGAACGGGCAGCACCTACGTAGAGGTGAAGCAGATTTAAATATTAGTAGTTTAGTTCTTAGAACTGGGAGGACACCAAGATGAGTAAATATTTTAAGTTTCCGGCAGAATCAGATTTGGGCGAAGGTTATCAGTATATTGAGTTTAATGATCAAGGTTGGCCTACTCGCCAAGCAGAGTGCTATGGCGGCAGATGGTTTAATTCCAATAAAAAATATCATCAGGAGCTAGACAGTATTGGTCTATGGGATCAACGATTAACGGAATCCGGGATGAATCTTGGTGAAGTTATTAAGGTTCATGAGTTTGAAGCTGTATGGAAGTTATCAAATCAGATATCGGTAGTCACTGGCTGAATTGATGGCGATCAAGGAACTATCTAACTGGTTCGACAGTATCTAAGATGCACAATTAATTTTTTTGTGTTTACCCCTGTATCAATATCTGATTCAAATGGGAATACTAGATGTAAGCGCGATTATTACACCGAGCTGATAGATATTCATGCCGTGAGATTTATGCTAATGCTGAATCTACGGAGAACAGTAACTTTTTTCGAGATATTTTAGTTATGAATGCTGCCCTAGTAGATACCACCACAAAGCAATCGAGAAGTTCTACTACGGATAAATCTGTTGTTGATCGATGGAGTCAAATGACAGATAATTATGCAGAGGCGAATTTGGCTGCAAATTTCATGTCTTTCATGTTTGATAAGTTGGGAATTAAAATTGAAAATATTAAAAGCCAGCTAAATATAGGTTCTGGACTGAGACCAGACTACGTAATTTACCAAGTATTCAATGAATCTCCGGTATTAGTAGTTGAAATCAAAAGACGAGCTGCCGAGCTAGGTTCAGTTCCTGATAAAGAATTCGCAGAAAAATGTGGCCAGCATAATCTTTATCGAGAGGCAGTTGGGATTGATCCATCGAACAAAAATAATGGTATTCGTCAATATCTAGAAGTTGGTAAAGTCAAGCAAGAATATCTCGCTCCTTATGGCTTAGTTTTCAACGGAGACTTTTTTCAACTATGGCGACGTGTTGACGGCTTGGTTTTTCCACTCACCCCAGTTCAAAAAGTGACGAAAACCAGTTTACCAAAGTTGCTTAAACAGTTGAAAAAATGTTTAACAGAAAAGCCAACCGGCATAGTCACTGGTATCTGGAATATGAAAGGTGGTGTAGCCAAAACGACTAACACGATTAACATTGCGGCAACTCTTGCCTTGAAGGGAAAGAGTGTTTTGTTGATTGATTTAGATCCACAAGGCGATTTAACTCATGGATTAGGATTTAAGTCAGAAAATCTTCCCGACTTTTTAACTCCAGTTTCTCAGAAAATAATTTTGAAAGAGCATGATGCTGCCCAAGCAATTCTAAAAAGTGAAGTCAAGCAAAAAACTTTTAATGACTTTTCACTTTCACTTCTATCAACAAGCAAAGAGGCATTAGATAGTTTCCGGAATAGTACTGAAATTAATCAAATTATATCTTTTATTGGTATTATTGAGCTGCTGAAGCCAGAGTATGACTATATATTTATTGATGCTTCTCCAGTCTTAGACAAGCTAACTCAGTGCATGCTATATGGCTGCAACTTAGTCATGGTGCCAGTGGACGGCAGTAAAGCCATTCGCCACGCATTAAAAGTTCATCAGGAAATCCTTCCCAAAATCTACCAATCTCGTCTAGAACATCAACTAATCAATGGACCATTAAGCTTAGGGATTATTCGCAGTAATTGGACTATTGCAGAAAATAGTGTGGCTGAAAAAGAACTTGCGAGGGAAGTAACTCAAAACTTTGTTGGTATTCATCAATACGAAACTCGATTAAGACAATATGCACAAACGGAAATAGCAAGCTTGCGTCAGACTCCTGTAGTCTGTTGGCGAAGTTCGCCCATATCTAAACTCTATGATAAGTTAACATCAGAAATTTTTCTATCTCATAATTTCATAGCTAAATAAGTACAATAAAGTATGTTACTAACAACCAAAGATTCTTCCATTGACAACCCATTAGGTCAAATTCTTCGCCTTCCTTGCAAATTCATTAAAGGTGAAAGTGATGCTTCTCCAATGATTATTTCAGCAATCGCAGATGAGCTTAAGCGAACTGGCCGAAATGTTTTGCCTGTAGTTGTCATATCTACTGGAGAAGACAAGTATAAAACTGTACTTAATGCTCATATTCTTACTGCTGCACGCCAAGCTAAACTCGATTTTGTATGGTGCATTATTGTCAATGATGACATGGAAAAGCAGCTTCGAGTAGAAAAAGGAGAAGTTGTTCGGATCAATCTAAAAACAGCAACTGAGAAAGAACTTATCAGCTTCTTTGAGTTTATTAAAACTCAAGAAAAAGGATTTAGCAAAATCGAGTCATTATTAACTGCCAGAGCAATTGTGGAATATCGTCAAGTTAATAATTTACAAGATCTTAATTTTTTGACTAAGCTTAAGTGTGGTATTGGAAAAAACAAGCTTCCGTTACTAAAACCATTTGCTATCTTTGATCCTAAAACCAACTAACATAAAGAGTTTTGCATATCTGATAGTTATTTCCCAGGGGTTGGTAGAGGACTATTGGTCTCTTGGAGAGCAACAAAATATTTGATCGCCGCATCTAACGGTGATTCATAGTGACAAGCAAAATCCTCGAACCAACGACCTTCTGCCAACTTTTTATCGAGTTTTTGCAGCCAAGCCTGCGCCTGTTGCCGCAACTCTTGTCGCCGCTTGGTAACAACTGGCAGACCAGAAGTCCTTACAGCCGCCGTCCCCAAATTAATCCACGAATTAGAACGCCAAGATACATCATCCCCGTGATGGGCAAATGCAAGTTGGTTGTTGTGAGTTTAAATACCATCTCAATTGATTTTCACCAATTCCATGCCACGTCGATGTAATTCACGGGCATAATCTGTCCAGGTGCCCTGTCCCCAATAGCGGAAACAACTTGTTTGCACCAGCAAATTGTATAGCAATGCTTCACGGTAATCCGATCGATCAGTCACTCCTGGATCAGCTTGTACCAAAGCATCGAACTTTTGGTGAAACTGGGCGCTAAGTTGATACATTGGCTCCAGCACATTCTCATAGCCCTTTACCCAGCTTAAATTATCTGTCCAAGATGCTCCATCCATGTGGAACTGATGATCAGTGGCTTTGAGTTCCTCGATCGCTTTCTCTACTGCAACTGTAGTTATTTGACCTGGCTCCAATCGCTGCCAAATCTTATGCTGCTGTACTGCCTGACACACCGGGTAATCGGATTCCTTTACTCCAGCGGCGGCCAAGAGTTCGAGATATTCCGTGCCATTGTAGCCTGCAACCCCGTTAGAACTATTCTTAATTTCTGACCAAGGACGAGGGAAATCACGGGGAAATTCGTTCATCATGACCCCACCATTTTCACCATCGGCGATTTGGGTAACTAAGGAAGGGACTTTGATGCCATTAAGTTCCGGGCGGGCTTTTTGCTCGGCGCGACTTTTTGCTTCATAATAGGGCTGCATTTGAGCTACTAACTTAGTGTCAGAGCCTTGGGTTTTAATCAGGATAGTGATCTCGATCGATTCTCCCTGAGAATTCTTGGCTACCAATCGATTCGGCAAATATTTGTCGTCATGATGCAACTCAGCACCATCTAGTCTTTCCACCGAATGCTCTTGCACTAAGAGCCAACGATAGCCACATTCTTTCAGCGCTTTAATATATTCATACATCATGTCAGGATGATTTGGCAGGTGCATTTCTGGTGGCGAGAAACCTTTGACTCGTTGCAGAGCCTCAATTCCAAAAATTGCTGCAAACTGTTGTTGCCATGCCCCTATATGTAATTTCAGATCGGGAATAGGCGTAGAAGGCACTACCGCATGACCCCACATTGTACCTAGCCATTCCACATAAGGCTGATATTTGGCATCACAAGCCAAAGGACGCAGTTTATCTAATACATCTTGACGACCCATTTGTTGTAGTCCCCACAACAAATTCCCAGAATAGTCCAGCATGATTCGAGGATTGCAACCTTGATTAACTAAATCTGGAATCAATTCACCCATCCGACCATAACAATCAGCAAAAACGCTCGCATTATGATTATCACCTTCCCCTTGGTGCTCAAACATGTATTGCAAATGGCCAATGAGCTGATCACCAGATGGAATAGTGGGTTGGTGCATGTGCAGAGCACAGGCAAAACCGGCGCTGGTGTTAGCCAGGTTGAGGTTGGAGTTATTCAGAAAAATGGGATAGCTGTGGTTAGTGGCCGCAGCGATCGCGGCTTCTTGGCCACAGATATCGGGCAATGAGGCTAAAGACATGATGGAGGCCGCTAATACGATCTTCAGATTGTGGCATGTCTGTGGCTACTTATTTTGTTTTGGGCGACTCAGGCTTTTTCACGGCTTCTTTATTAGCAGTTTGCTCTGTAGAGGTTTTCACCGTAGAAGTTTGTGCAGTAGCAGCAGCGCGTAAACTAGCAGCGACAGCTTCGGGATTACCGCCAAAAGGAAAGATGAAAATACCTTTGATTTTGGGGTTGGCAATTAGCTCGGGCAAATGCTGTAGTTGTTTATCGGTAATCGCTATTCCTGCGTTATCTTCCGCGTAGGCTAATTCCTCCTTGAAGTTTTTCTCGTTGTAGGCTTGAATAAATGCCCGATCGACTTTCCAGTTCTTCCAATCAGCGGCGAAGTAGCGTTTTGACCAATAGGGGTTATGGTGACAAACATCGAAGCTCACATTGGGGTTGGCCTGCTTCATTTGGGCGATCATTTCGGTGGCAAATTTGGTGAGTTTGGCGGTTCTGTCCACTGCCCCTGGTAGCTCAGCATGGTAGGCCAAGTAGTCATCCCACTGCACGGCATTGATTTTGGGGTATTTTTGCACAAACTCTGCTACTACGTCTTTAAAGAGAGCCGCGACTTCGGGGACTTCTACATCTAAAACATAGTGATCGATGCCACTATAGGTTTTGTCTACGCCGGGGACTAACCAGTTTTTTTGGATAGCCAAGTTGTAAATGGGGCTGTTTTTATCAATTTTGATGCCTTTCTCGAAGTAGGCATGAACTTCCATACCTTGTTTTTTGGCTTCATCGATCGTCCAATCTAACCACTGGTCTTGAAATAGGTTGGGACAACTTTTTTGGCTAAGAAGTTTCTGGGTGACGGCACTGTTATACATGGTACAGCCGTTGCCCCAGACCCCATGGACAATGGTATTGATGCCTTGGGCGCGATAGTAGCGGACTCGTTGACGAATGACTTGTTCGCTGGCGTTGTTGGTGATGGCGTAGCGGCTGAGGTAGATGCCGACCATGCCTTTGCTGAGTGAGGCAGGAGGTGTGGCGGTGGCGATTTTTTTGGGGATAGGTGGAGGAGTGGATTTGCTTTGAGGGGTCGCAGATTTTTCCAGGGCAGTGGATCGATCGGGTTCTTGTTCTACGGGCTTTTCAACTGGTGTAGGTTTGGCCTGAGTTAAGAAGTTTTGAGGAAGCTTGCCAGATTTCATCAACCACCAGCTACTACCACCTAGGGAGCCAAGGACCAAAATAAGCAGGGGGACAATAGGAATGCTGAGACAGCCACAGCCTTTGGGTTCTGAGTTTTTGCTGGTCATGAAATTAGCCAATGGGTTAGATATTACTCATGGGTTGCTCCAGTTTTAGTGTGCCCAATTCCCCACTAACAGAAGTGCGACTTCTTGAAAAAGTCGCACTTCTGCGTGGATTTTTGGATGCTTTGACAATTGAAATAACTCAGGCTGCGAAGAAGTCTAGGCTGTAAAAAGCCCAGATATCGATCAATATCTGAGCAACAAAATATTCATTGGAATTCTTTGAAATCCTCGTGGTGGGCAATATTTCGACTCCCTTCTCCTATCGGAGACGCTGTGCGAACGACAAGCTCAGGGCAACGCCGCTCAATAACAGCCCACCCTACAACTGAGGTCTTAGACTAGCGCTGGAACAGGCATTGAGAGATGAGGATATAAAGGGAAACGTTCGCAGAGGACAGCAATCCGCTGGCGGCAACTAGTAGCTACCGATTCATCAGTAGGAGCTAGAAGTCGATCGGCAATAATATTGGCAATCTCGGTGAACTCAGTAGCGCCCATACCTCGGGTAGTCATTGCCGGTGAACCCAACCGTAAACCACTAGTTACAAAAGGCGATGCCGGATCAAAAGGCACCGTGTTTTTGTTAGCAGTGATATTTACTTCACCCACCAGCCGATCGGCCTCTTTACCAGTCATCTCGATTGATCTTAAATCTACCAACATCAAATGGTTATCAGTGCCATCCGAAACAATCTTTAAGCCCCTGGCCTGCAACTGCTTGGCCATAGCCTGAGCATTAGTCACCACATTGCCACAGTAAGTCTTGAATTCTGGCTTCAGCGCTTCACCAAAAGCCACTGCCTTACCAGCAATCACATGTTCCAAGGGGCCACCTTGAGTACCAGGGAACACCGACTTATCGAGCTTCTTGCCCAACTCCGCATCGCGGCAAAGAATCAAACCACCACGCGGACCACGTAGGGTTTTGTGGGTAGTTGTAGTTACCACATCACAATATTCGATCGGGCTAGGGTGATGACCAGTGGCGACCAAACCAGCAATATGGGCAATATCAGCCAACAGGTAAGCACCCACTTCATCGGCGATCTCCCGGAACTTAGGAAAATCAATAATGCGCGAATAAGCCGAGTAACCACAGATCAACAGTTTAGGCTTGTGTTGCAGCACGGCATCCCGAATCATGTCGTAATCGAGCTGTTCGGTTTCGGGACTCACACCATAAAAAGCCTTGTCAAACCAGAGTCCCGAAACATTTACTGGCGAACCATGGGTCAAATGACCACCATGGGAAAGATCCATCCCCATGATTTTGTCACCGGGTTTTAGCAGAGTCAAAAATACGGCCATATTGGCCTGGGCACCAGAATGGGGCTGCACATTGGCAGCAGCGGCACCGAATAATTGTTTGGCTCGATCGATCGCCACTTGTTCAATTTCATCAACAAACTCACAGCCACCGTAGTAGCGCTTGCCCGGTAAACCCTCCGCATACTTATTGGTGAGCACCGAACCCTGAGCAGCCATCACCGCCGCAGAAGTAAAGTTTTCGCTGGCGATCAGTTCTAGGTGATCGCGCTGGCGACCCAACTCGGCGGCCATCGACTTCGCGATAATTGGGTCGGTTTCTGCTAAAAATTCCAGGTTGGTTTTGGCCATGATGTTTATGGGTAAGTACTCAGAGTAATAACCAGCTCAGCCGGTCGGACTTTATGATAACTTGCTTCTTCCACTGAGAGCCAGCGATCGCCGTAGATCTCTTGGTAATTCTCATTAACTTGCTGAGAATTGCCCGATAGATGGAGTCTTGACTCACCAATTTGGGCATTTTAGAGAAAACTTATCGCCAGCCTTTATGATTCATCACTTTCACCCTCATCTCGATATTATCTTAGATACCTTAATTGCCCAAGCTGCGGCAACTCCCAACAGTGACATCGACACCGATATCTTGGCTAAAATCCAAGTAACCTTCAAAAATTTCCTGGAATCTGGTCAAGCTGGCGCGATGACTGTTGGTCTGATTTTTGGCTATGTTGTTCGCGGTATTACAAAATAGCTCGTAAAACCCTTCACCTCATCCATCAAACAAATCAGAGCACTTGATGTAACAAGCACTCTGAATTTTGCTGAGAACCTAATTTAAAATACGGAGAAGAGAGGATTCGAACCTCCGTTAGGTGTGACCCTAAAGCTGATTTCGAGTCAGCCGCATTCAACCACTCTGCCACTTCTCCAAAAGCGCAGAAGGACATCATAGCAAATTTTGGTGAATTTACCCAGTGCGGTGATCCTAATGCAACAATTCCGTTCTGGGACTCGTCAAGACCCTGAGTGTGACTGTAAAATAGAAATACGTGGTGTTTAGATTTGATTAAAATCTAAGCAGACTGGTTAATTTGCCTTCCGGTAAACGAGTGTAAATAATTTGAGAACAAGCCACACCAATATTGGCTTAGAGGTAATTTAATGAAAGATTCCCAGAAACAACCGCCCCAGGATACCCAGCGCACCCCAGCGCCAGCCAAACGCCATAATTACTGGTCTGTACTACTATTGAGTGCCATTGCAAGTTCTTCGATCGGCTATCTAGCAGCACAACGTGGTGGACCGATTCCTAATGCTATTAACCCCGCCGTGGCTAGCCCACCATCTCCGGCAGCACCTATTGTAGCCAGTAACGCGACAGCCGCAGCGGCCAGCACTTTTATTACTGATGTGGTAGATAAAGTAGGCCCAGCAGTTGTTCGGATCAATACTTCTCGTACCGCTACCGCTGCTCGGCAGCCTGCGGGAATTGATTCTCCTTTTTTCCGGCGGTTTTTTGGTGAATTGCCAGAAGGTGTGTTGCCTGAGGATGCGCCCCAAGGTGGGAGAAGACAGGTGGAACAGGGCACTGGTTCTGGATTTATTATTAACGGTAATGGCCAAGTAATCACCAACGCCCATGTGGTACAAGGTGCCGATAAAGTAACCGTCACGCTCAAAGATGGCCGAGTTCTTCAGGGTAAGGTCATGGGTCTCGATACAGTTACCGATGTGGCTGTCGTGAAAATCGAAGGTGCAAACCTGCCTTCAGTAACCCTAGGCGATTCGGAAAAAATTAAAGCCGGAGAATGGGCGATCGCTATTGGCAACCCCTTAGGGCTAGATAACACCGTGACGGCTGGAATTATCAGCGCAACCGGTCGATCGAGCAGTCAGGTGGGCGACGGCTCCAAACGAGTCAACTATATTCAAACCGATGCGGCGATCAATCCTGGTAACTCGGGTGGTCCATTACTGAATGCCAGCGGCCAAGTAATTGGGATGAATACAGCTATTCTGCGCAATGCTCAGGGATTGGGCTTTGCGATTCCGATCAACCAAGTGCAAAAAATCTCGCAGCAGTTGGTAGCCACAGGCAAAGTTGAGCATCCTTTCTTAGGTGTGCAGATGTTGTCGCTGACCCCTGATGTGCGCAAGCGATTCAACGAAGAGCCTAATACTGGTTTGAATATCGATGTAGATAAGGGTGCTTTGATTGGCAAAATAGTCCCCAACTCTCCAGCAGCCCAAGGTGGCGTAAAGATCAATGACATCATTATTGCTGTCAATGGTCAGTCAGTAGGCAGTGCTGGTG
>JANOXZ010000405.1:0-1699 GCA_031418695.1 Synechococcales cyanobacterium VAR_35_metabat_10 | reverse complement strand
ATCGACTTTGAGTAGATGCTTTGGGCATTTTTATTACTGGAACTTAGCAAATAAAGAACCATCAATCAGCGTAGTGTCAAATGTCGGTAAACCCATTCGCCGACAAAGGGTCATAAATTTTGCATGGGTGGCGGGGTACTTGCCCACTAAACAGCCAGCAGACCAGCGCCCAACAGTGTCAGGGGGGTAATTTGTGGTGTGCTGATTTAGGCCAAATGAGGCACCTTTGAATAATTCATCGCCCGATCGAGAACCGTCTTCGTTGCCGTCTCTGCGCACAGTAAGTATTCCGCACTGAACAAGTGCATCTTGTCCGTGGTGATCGCCAAATTCCCAGCAGTCTAGGTACTGGCCAAATTCAAGTTGAGCTGCGCCATCGCTATTTATGCGATTTTGGCGGTAGAACCAACCCGGCTCAGTTGTCGCAGCAGCCGAAAGGTAAACTTGGCCTTGGTCGCTGATTACCGCCCGGATGTCGTTCCAATAATCGATCCGATCACTATTGACCGTTGCCATATCATCGGCATCTAGACCCTCGAAATAGATAATGTTTAGTGCCCGAATCCTGTAATTCAGGCTATTCATATACCTGATAGCCTTTTCGCCTTGAGATCGCAGCTCTATTAATTCTTGCATTTTTCAATTAGGTAATTATTGTTGGTAGACTCGAACTATCGAGAAATCGTGTGTTTCGCAAATATCTTTTAAATCTTGCAAATACTTGATTGCTGGCTCCCACTGCTGATACTCAGACGAGGTTAATTGGGCGGGTAGCTGCGGATCGGACTTCAATGTGTCAATGTAGCCAGCTAATTGGTTAAATACTGTATCACCCGTATTGTTAGCGATCGCAGTTTTAAGCTGCAACCCAATTAGATTCCAAATCAGAGCCATGCCTGGTGTATATGTTCCAGCTTCTTTAATCAAAGACCATCGCCCCTTCCCCGACTCGATTTCTAAAAATACTTTCATAACTAAGCTTTGCAAAATCTCTATGATTTTATCAGGCTTATAAGTTTTTGGGTTAGTTAGTGCATTATCTGGGCACATTAAAATAAATATCCAGATTGATATGCTAAAAAACTCCCTCTTCCTTCTGCTGTTGGCCACTTCAGCCTGCTCTAACTCTGCTGCGGTTCAAGTCACCCCAAGCCCTACTGTGGCGCTGCCCGAAATACCAACACATCCAGCCTGCTCCAGAAAATATGTCAGCATCAAAATGGATACTTTCCAAAATTGTCTAGTTGATGGAATGCACTATATTCAAGTGGCGAATATTTTGGGCAACGCCGGGAAGCTTCAGTCTCAGTCAGGAGATTTCGAGATTTGGGGATGGGCTGATGGTGATGGTGGGTTCTTGTCGGTTAGTTTCCGTGGTCAAAAAATGGTTGGAAAGTCACAAGTAGGTTTGGCTAGCTCGTGATTAATTGTACCCAGCGTAATCATTAGATCGCTGCTTCTGCCTGGTTCCTGATGCCTTCGGCTGATGAACTTCCTCGCCAGCCGACATCGCAGCAAAAACCGATAATGTGAATGATGAATAATGATCAGCATGGCCACCATCACGCCGATCGGCCACGAACCGGATATTTCCCGATGCGCTCACACACCGCACGATCGAACGCAAATCCTCCTCAATTTTCTCAATTTTGGCGGCTTCTTTTTGGTCGTCTGGCATTGGCGGCAGAAGTCGTCCATC
>JANOXZ010000404.1:0-2757 GCA_031418695.1 Synechococcales cyanobacterium VAR_35_metabat_10 | reverse complement strand
GCACCAACGATCGGGAACGATAATTCTTGTACCAAACCAATCACAAAAGCTCCAGCGATCGCTCCATAGGGATTCCCAATTCCCCCTAGAATTACCGCTGCAAACATCGGCAATGTCAAATACCAGCCCATATTCAAACGTACTGCTTCTAAGCCATACAAGCCACCGGCCAAAGCAGTCAACGCCCCAGTAATTACCCAAGTCCAAAGAACTACCTGCTGCACATTAATCCCTGTGACCTTAGCCAGATCGGGGTCATCGGCTACAGCCCGCATCGCTTTACCAATTTTGGTCTTTTGCAGCAAGAAATGCAGCGCTACCATGGCCAGCGTAGAAAGTACCAAGGTAATAACAGTGGATGTTTTGATATTCAAACCAGCCAACTGGATCGGCAGATCTAACGGTAAATCATATTTCTGAGGCTTGGTACTCCAAATAAATGCGATGCCGTTGCGAATAAATAATCCTAAGCCGATCGAAGCAATCATAATGGTGGTGGTGTTTGCCCGCTTCTTCCGCATGGGCTGCCACAGCAGCTTATCGGAGATCAGCATCGCCAGTATTGTGCCCACCATGCCAATGGCGATCGATAGCCACACATTTATACCCATGCTGTTCACCACCCAGGCTAAATAGGCACCCAAAGTCATAAAATCGCCATGGGCGAAATTAGAAAGACGCAAAATGCCGTAGGTGAGAGTCAAGCCCACTGCTGCTGGGGCGATAATGCTGCCCAGGGCAATGCCGTTGATCAGGAGCTGTGGATCCATGTGTTTGCCGATCGAGGTAGTAGATTATTGCGACTGAAGAAATTTAACCACAAAGCGCGCCTCGAAAAGTCGTAGATTCAAAGTATTGCCAAAGTGTTGCCAAAGTATTGATAGATGGTGTTGACAGTCAGCGATCGTGCAATAATCTAAAACCCCCAGAAATCCTAAAGTTCACATGCTGCTGCTCAAAAATCTCAGCTATCATCCCCCTGCCGCCATGGCACCCATTTTGGGTGGTGTGAACTTAGAGCTAGCCCCTCAACAGCTCGGTTTAGTGATTGGCTCTAGTGGTTCGGGTAAGAGTACTTTGCTAGAGCTGTTGTCTGGTTTGGCTAAGCCTACTAGTGGCAGCATTATGTGGCGCGACCAAAATTTGGATCTAGAGAGCCTGCAACAGATGGCTGGTCTAGTTTTCCAATTCCCAGAGCGGCATTTCTGCACCAATACTGTTTTGGAAGAACTGAGGTTGGGACATCCTTCGATCAACAGTCCCGAAATTAGTCAGGCGCTGACTGATGTGGGCTTGGAATCTTTGCCTTGGGATAAGTCGCCGAATGACCTCAGTGGTGGTCAGCAGCGAAGATTGGCTTTGGCGGTGCAGTTAATTCGTCAGCCGCAGATTTTGTTGTTAGATGAGCCGACGGCGGGGTTAGATTGGTCAATGCGTCTTCAAGTGGTGAATTTGTTGGGGGAGCTGAAGAAAAAGTGGACTTTGTTGGTGGTGACTCACGATGCCAGTGATTTACAGGGGATTGCCGATTGTTGTTGGTCGATCGAGCATGGCAAGGTGTCGGTGGTGCAGAAGTAATCGATTTATTATTTAGTGAGGATTTTTATGGATACTGATTTGATTGCGACCCAATTGCCTTTGATGTTCGAAGAATGGCAGCAGACTACTGGTTGGCAGCCCGGATCTACGCAGTTGTTGCAGTTTCAGAATTTCTTTGATTTGGTGTGTCTGGCCAATAAGAGTTTGAATTTGACGCGGATCTTGGAGCCGGTGGATTTTTGGGAGAAGCATTTGTGGGATTCTTTGCAGCCAGTTTTGACCAGACCAGAGTTGACTGGGCCGGAGTTGCAGGGAGCCTATAAAGTGATTGATCTGGGGACTGGTGGGGGCTTTCCGGGGTTGCCGATCGCCATTGCTTATCCTAATTGGGCGGTGACGGTGATGGATTCTACCGCTAAGAAAATTAGTTTTATTGAGTCGGGGCTGGCTACTTTGGAATTGACCAATGTAACAACCGTGGTCGATCGAACAGAATCTTTGGCCAGAAATTCTCTTCATCGAGATACTTACCAACTGGCTACCATCCGAGCAGTGGCAGAAGCAGCAGTTTGTGCCGAGTATGCTGTGCCTTTTCTGGCGATCGGTGGCACCGCAATTTTGTATCGGGGTCGCTGGAGCGCAGAAGAAACCGTGACTTTGACCAGTGCCGTTGAGCAACTAGGGGCAAAGATCACCGAAATTTCAGCATATACGACTCCTCTGAGCCAAGGTGAGCGCCACTGTATTTACATCCAAAAAGAACTGCCGACTTCCAGCAAGTTTCCGCGGGCAGTTGGCACCCCTAGCCAAAAACCGCTAAGTCAACATACCGTAGATACGACTATTGCAGCTCCGATCTTGCCAGCATAATACTGGTGGATGGATACAATTGTTGACATTACCAGCCGATCCTGGGCAATTGCATATAAGATGGAAACGATTCTTGCAATCTACCCCAGACTCCAAACCAGACATGTCTAGCCAGTCATCTACCCGTTACCTATGGGCTGCCGATCCTCAGGCCGCCTGGATTCCTGCCGATAAACTAGTAGAGAATCGCTACCATGTTATGGCTCCCCAGCTCTGGCTAGATACCAAAAGCACCGAGCGACCCGAGGCATTATGGCCACTGCCCGATCGAGCACGTCCTTATGCTCACTTAAGTCGTTATCGCCTGCATTTGCCCCAGCTTTATGGTTTCTGTTCCTTAGGCAGAGC
>JANOXZ010000403.1:0-2746 GCA_031418695.1 Synechococcales cyanobacterium VAR_35_metabat_10 | reverse complement strand
CTAAGTCATGACAAGTCACCACGACTTTGCAGCCCTTTTGCTTGAGCCAGTAAGCAACGTGGGCATTACTATGGTCAATAATATGGAAAATATCTCCCTCTAAAGATTTCACCGCAAGGGGGTGTCGCCATAACCGCTCATAGTTTTTGCGAACTCCAGTACCAGCTTTCCATAGATCTTTCTGTTTACTCCACACTTCTGGCGCAACCTCTATTATTTCCCAATTAGGTCGTAATACTTTGAGATTAGCTACCAGGTTATTAGCATATACATCCATGCTCAAGGAAACAGTGGGTTCTCTCCGAACGACAATAATACGCATGATTTATATACTACTAAGATATTCCTTGAGCTAATAAAGCTGGTTGGCTTTCCTGCTCAAAGAAGTTATTCGGCCAGTCACCCTCTTGAATATTTTGCGGTAACTCATTGGTAGGAATGGAAACTGCTTTCATGGAATCAACCCATTCAGCAAAACTAGCATCCCATGTTTGAGGATGTCCGGAAATTGTCACCTTCCGTTTTAATCTTTGATCATCCCCTAACCAACAACCATGATGAAAAACTCCAACCTCTGGCGGACAATCGATAAAGCCATATAAAGCAGAACCCAATGTCGGCAACTTCATCATGGTACATAGCTTGTTGAGTCTACGCTCATTAAAACTAACTATGCGATTTTCTTTAAACAATACCCCAGGCTTGATAAACCCAAAGTGCTGAAAATGCACTACCTCTGAGGGCACTCTCTTGTTCCAACTCCGGACATAGTTATAACCTAAAACTCTCATTCCTCGGGGTTTATGAACTTCCAAGTAGTCTATGATATTGCCCAGGCTGCTGGTGTCATAAATTTCATCAGCATCCACAATCAAAAAATAATCTGGAGTTTTATAGACTCCCAAAATCTCTTCTTTCGATCTACTAAAGGGCACAATACCTTTAGTAAAATTATCAATGAGAGACAACATCTCCTGATTTCTTGCAGCGGCTTCATCTTGATGTCGTCGCACCACAAAATGAATCTTCCCTTCTGGATCTGGAAAATCTAGAACCATTCTTGCCGTTGAATCTGGGGCGATCGGCTTCTGATACCAGTCCCGATCATATTGAGAAATAACACTTATCCCAGAACAAAACGGATATAAAGATTTTAGGGTCTCATTAATAAATGGTTCTTCGTTCAGAGCCAGACAAATTGCATGGATACGTAAAGTCATATTAGGTTACTCCTCACAGAGAATTAATTGCTTCAGAAAAAGATGAAATGGCTTGTGATGGAAGATGCTCAGACATGATTTGTCGAGAAACTTCGCCCATTTTTTTCGCCAAATTAGGATCTTGAATCAGCTTCAACATCAGCTCTGCTAATATTTCAGGATGATCTGGATCTGGGTCAAAGCTAAAGCCATTTTCCCCTTCCATCAGCAGTTCTACAGCTCCTGCTGCTTTTGAGCAAATTACGGCATTACCAAATGCCATCGCTTCTACTAGTACCATGCCCCAAATATCATCATAGGTGGGAAAAACAAACACATCAGCCTGTTCAAAGTAGCTACCCAGTTGGCCATAAGGAACTTTGCCAACCCACTCTATTTGTTCAGCTAAATTGTTGTCGTTAACATACTTTTCCAACTCTGGACGATCTTCGCCATCCCCTACCACCAATAAAGTGTAGTTAGTATAGCCCTGGGATCTCAGTATTAAGCAGGCATCCAGTAAAATTTTCAATCCCTTCCGAGGAACCACTTGTCCCACATACAAAAAGATAGGATTTTGAAACTTCTGCTTTAAGTCCAATGGTTTCGCATGGTGGAGTAGAGCTTCCACACTGGGGACTAAGAAGGGTTTTGAAAACACCTTTTTTGGACTTACTTTTAAAGTATCAAGTAAGTAAGATTTCCCATCCTTACTATTAACCACAAAGGCATCTGCCAACCTAGCCATTAATCGCCGCACCTGATAACGAACGGTTGATTTAGGGCTTTCGTAGACAGAGGAACCACCTTCGTAAGTAATAATGACTTTCCATCGACAAATTGGCTTCAGGAGCAAGGCAATCATCGTCCAAGCAGTGAAAGCATTGGCAAAAATCACCTGCGGCTTAAACTGTAAGAGATGAAGAATTATTTGCGGCGATGCCAAAGAAAAGCCAATTGTGTAGCCATTGACTGCTTTGCCAAATTCCACATAGTGAGTTGCACCCACCTCTTGCACTTCAAATGAATCGTCAAAGCTCGGAGCATATCCCGGCCATTGGCCAGTGAAAGTAATCGTATTTGGGAAAACCCGGCTAAACTCACTCAGAATATGCTGGAACGAGAGGCCACCTGTTCCCATGGAGGGAAGCAACCAGGCAACCCGATCATTTCGTATGTTATTTACTGACATGAGCTTTATTCCTTTCGTAGTCATTAATAAAATATCTCTTTAACCCTTAGAAGGAATAAGTCGTTGAACTCCAGGCAATAGCAAGATAGTCTCCATCATCTGTTGAGAAAAGTTAGGCTTAGGATTGTGTTCCTGTAAATATGCATAGAGCCACTCATATTTTGGTGTTGATGTGTCAAACTCTTTGATCATTTTCAACGTTTTGACCCAAGTTCTTTCCCGATATTGCTCTTTTCTAGGACGAAATAAATGATCATGGATACAGACTATCTCTTCAAATCGTCCCAACCGCTCAGTAGCTGGCATTGAATTATGGGAGTGAACAGGGTAGTTATAGCCAACAGAAAAATTAAAG
>JANOXZ010000402.1:0-13025 GCA_031418695.1 Synechococcales cyanobacterium VAR_35_metabat_10 | reverse complement strand
ACCGATTTTATTTCGGCTCAGCCTTTAGAATTGATCGAAACTTCCGCGCTGTTTGAAGTAGATGGAGCCGACTTTCAGATCAGCCAAGCCTTGCAGCAATCTGACCTGGTGGTATTTGTCACCAATGGAGACTTGACTGCGACTGAGTTTGCTTATCTTAGTAAGCTACAGCAGCAGGTGGTGGTGGTGCTGAACAAACAAGATCAATTGGCTGCGGTTGATCGAGATACGGTGCATCAAAATATTCAACGGACGGTGGCGGGGTTAACCAATCAAGTGGTGGCGATCGCGGCCAAGCCTGCTCCGATTAAAGTGCGAGCGATTTCGGCCAGCGGCGATGTGCAGGAGTCGATCGAGCACCCAACCATCGAAATTACTCCTCTGACTAACTCACTGCGCATGGTATTAGCTGAATCTGGTGCTCAGTTGGTGCTAAATACTACTTATTGGGAAGTCGATCGAATTAAAAATACCGGCAAAGCCCAGTTAAATGGACTGCGTCGTGCTCGTGCCCTACCGATTATTGAACAGCGTCAGTGGATTGCTGGAGCTACTGCTTTTGCTAACCCCTTACCGGCATTAGATTTGCTGGCTACTGCTGCCGTTAATGCTCAAACTATTGTGGATTTGAGTGCTATTTATCAACAGCCGTTTTCGATCGAGCTTAGTCAGTCAGTGGCTAGTGCTATGGGTGGATTGTTGTTGAAGCTAGGATTGGTAGAAGTTTCCACTCAGGCGATCAGTAGTATCCTTAAAACCAATGCTGTGACTTATGTAGCAGGTGGTTTGGTGCAGGGGATGAGCGCTGCTTACCTGACCAGAATTGTGGGTTTGACTTTGATGGAATACTTTGCCGATAGAGATATTGTGGCGGCTCAGTCTAGCCCCGTCTGGAATCCCGATCGGTTTGGCACTTTGTTGCAGCAGGTCTTTCAGGCCAATCAACGTTTAACCGTGATCCAAGAATTTGTGCAGCAGGGTATCCAGCGCCTCATTCCCGATGCTAAGCCCCTGGTTTCCTGATCTTGACAGGATCAGGGCTAGACCCTATGATGGAAATCCTGATAATAGGAAATACATCTGCGGTACTGGCGGAATTGGTAGACGCGCTAGATTCAGGTTCTAGTGTTCGCAAGGACTTCCGAGTTCGAGTCTCGGGTACCGCATAGATTAAAAAAGAAGGAGAGTAGATTTTCTACTCTCCTTCTTTTTTGAGGATAAATTAGCTTGGGTGGGTGAATCTAGTGGATTAGGGTGGGTGAGCGGAGCCGAACCCACCCTAATCAATGACAACTTTACCTTTTAGACATCTTGCTTAATTTTGATGCCAGTAGTCAGATCACTATCTTCCACAGCAGGCTTGGTGCCTTGGTAGTAGTAATCGTTGTATTTCTTCGACTCCATCGGAATACCATTGAGTACCATACCCAAGACATTCTGCTCGGACTGCTCCAAGATTTCCCGCGACTGCATGGCTGAGTCTTTGTCTACTACATTGGGGCGCATCACAAACACAATACCGCTGGCCTTCTTGGAGAGCAAGGTAGCATCAGCCGCCACTGTTAAAGGTGGAGCATCGATGATTACCAAGTCATAGGTCTTAGTCCATTCGCCAATCAAAATCCCCATCTGAGAAGAATCAATCAGAGCGATCGGGTTAGGTGGTGGAGTACCAGCAGTCAGTAGATACAGGTTGGGTTCTACTTCAATGATTGCTTCTTCTTGCTTGCTCTGATTGGTCAAGACGTTACTCAATCCCACATCTGGGTTCTGCCGCCAAATCCGGTGTTGAGAAGGCTTTCGCATATCTCCATCTACCAGTAATACTTTGCGGCCTAATTCTGCTGTTACCAAGGCCAAGTTGGCAGCTACAGTAGACTTACCTTCGCGGGGCAACGAGCTAGAAACCACGATCGCCTTAATGGGTGTATCGGCGTTTAAGAAGCGCAGGTTAGCTTGCAGTGAGCGGAATGCTTCGTTTTCTTGGTCACTACCGGTGTTTCTGGCCATCAGTCTACCAGCGGTTCTGGTAGATTTACCAAACATTAATTTGCTGGTAACCACCATTTCTTTTTGCTGGAAGTCTGGAATACGTCCCAAAATTGAGTAGTCGGGGAAGAGCTGTTGAGCTTCTTGAGCAGTTTTGATCCGGCGATCAGTGCTGTCCAACACAAATGCTGCGGCGGCTCCTAAGAACAGACCCAAGAAACTTCCAATGGCAATGTTCTGGACATTTTTGGGCGAAATAGCTTCGGGGTTAACCGTAGGTGGTGTAACCAGAGTGATGTTACCGGTGGTTTGGTTCTCGGCAATCCGGAACTCTTCTAACTTGGCACGCAAGGTTTTGTAAGTGGTCAAGGATACTTCCAATTGACGGTTCAATTCCCGTTGGGCTTGTTCAAGCTGAGGTAAGCGGTTTGCCCGATCGCGGTAAGCCGTAGAAACATAAACTAAAGCATTGATTTGCTGTTCTAAAGCTACTCGTTGAGTTTCTGCTTTGGTATAGTCAGCAACCATGCCTTCTTGCAAACCACCTTTTTGCAGATCTGTATATTCCCCGGTTTTAATAATGGGGTTTCTGTTGCTCAAAGCCTTGTTAAATCGATCGCGTAGATCGACTTCTAAAGCTTGTACTTTCTGTTGCAGGTCAACTACTGATGGGTTGGCATCAGTGAGGTTGGTGCGTTGCAGAGCCAGTTTTTTGCGAGCTTCTTGAAGGGTGGCGATCGCATCCTTCATTCCGGGAGATTCACTCACCAAGGTATTTTGTACTACTGAAGAAACATCTTTACCCAAGAGTGTCTGCATTTTGGCGATGCGGGACTTTTCAGCGGCTAACTGAGCTGATGCTGTGGTGATTTCCCTGTTCAAGTTGTTGATGGTTTCTACCGATCGGGAGGCTTCAGAAGCTAAATCGACTACTTGGTGTTTCTCACGAAAATCTCTAATTCTACTTTCCGATTCCCGCACTTTGGTTTCTAAATCTGGCAATTGCTTTTCAACAAATATCCGGGCAGCCTGAGAATCTTTCCGCTGGTTTTCTAGATCTTTTTGTTGGTAGAGATCAAACACCATTTGCAATACTCTAGCGGCTCTAGTTGCATCGGTGTCTTGATAAGAAAAATCTAAGACATCCGTGCTCTTAATATTAGCAACTTTCATTTGTGTTAAAAACTGCTCAGCCTTGAGCCGTTCGCCTTTTTTATCTTTCAAATCTAGAGCTGTAATCGCCCCTTCAATGATTGGTAAAGAGCGAATGATTTCTAGTTGGTTGTTTACGGGGCTATTAGTTCCACCTACATCTGCTAATGCACTAACACCTAGTCCGTCTAGCAAACTAGATGTTTTGTTGTTTTTCTTGAATAGCAACTGGCCTTTCGACTGATAGATGGGTGTTTGCTTGATCGTATAGATGGTAGCTAACCCAGCAATCAGTAAGAATACGAAGGTTGCGGGTAACCAACGACGCTTTAAAATTGAGCCGTATTGTGCGATTTCTTCCATGAGCAGATCGGGTTTAAAGCCTGGTAAGTTATGTATCTTTGCAGTACAGTTTAAAAGCGTAGCTTAATGGTCAGAGTACTGAACAAGTACCGGTTCTGAATTCACTAGCGTGGGTGGCTTTGATCGTGATTATAGCCTAAACACACTAACTACTGGCATCATAGATATTGCTGAACGATCGGCTTTATTTCCACTTGATAAATATCTCTCAATAAAAGATTATGTTTTCTACCAGCTCTCAGTCAATTTTGGGGGCAATACCCCGCTCAACGCCCCTGTCCATTCCTCGTTCATCAGCAGAGAATCGTCCTCATTTGATGGCTTTAGCGAAAGCTGGAGATGTGGCTGCGTTGAATTGGCTGATTGATAATACTCTATCGCCTCTAGGTGTAGAAGTGACTGCGATCATGGGAAATGATTGTTTTGTGGTAACGGCGATTTTGCCGGAGACGGTCGATCGGCTGTTTCTGATTGACTTTCTGCGAGAAGCTCTAGAGCGGCTGCAACCAGAAAAAATTGATCGGGTGGTAATTGTGGGGCGCGATCGGGCAAGGCTGTCTCCAGACTGGCAACACATTCTCAATTTACATCAGGCCGATTTACCCCAAATGCCAGCACCTGCTCGTCAACAGCAGGCCAAGCGCAAGCCCACTCTTAAGAAATCTGTTGTCCCTTTCCGTCAAAGACACCCTTTACTGAGTAAACCGCTGCATTTGGTGCTGTTTTTGGCTGCTTGTGGTTTGTTGGTGGGTGGGGTTTTTGCTGCTAAGACGGTGTTTACGGTTGGAGATGGAGCGGTGAAACCGGTGGAATTTTCTCACTAAGAATTTTTCAACTGAATTGGGTGTCATTAAACGTGCCAAATGTTTAACTGTATTTTTTTGTTAACTTTTGGGAAAGAAAAAACGTCCAGAACGGATGATGATCCGGAGATTAAGTCTCAAAATCTTAATGATTGTTAATTTTTCCTCACTTATATATAAGGCACTTATATGACCGGCACTAATGATACCCCTTTGCTCTTGCGCGCTGCTCGTGGCGAAAATGTGGAGCGTACTCCTGTCTGGATGATGCGTCAGGCTGGCCGCTACATGAAGGTCTATCGAGATTTGCGCGATAAGTATCCCTCTTTTCGGGAGCGTTCCGAAATCCCAGAAGTGGCGATCGAGGTTTCTCTGCAACCTTGGAAGGCTTTTCAACCCGATGGTGTAATTCTCTTTTCTGATATTGTCACGCCTCTACCTGGGTTGGGCATTGACATGGATATTGCCGAGGGCAAGGGGCCAATTATCCATTCGCCGTTACGCACTCAGGCTCAAATTGATGCTTTGCACCCATTGGAGCCAGAAGAATCGATGCCTTTTATTAAGACAATTCTGAAATCTTTGCGGCAGGAAGTGGGCAACGCTGCCACTGTTTTAGGATTTGTGGGTGCGCCTTGGACTTTGGCGGCCTATGCAGTAGAAGGTAAAGGCTCGAAGAATTATGAAATTATCAAAGGGATGGCTTTTACTGAGCCAGCTTTGTTACATCAACTTTTAGCTAAAATTGCTGATGCGATCGCCGTATACGTGGGTTATCAAATCGATAGCGGTGCTCAAATAGTCCAGATGTTTGATTCTTGGGCTGGCCACCTTAGCCCTCAAGACTATGCCACTTTTGCCCATCCTTATCAGCAGCAGGTATTTAAGAAGGTGAAAGAAACTCATCCTGATACGCCGTTAATTTTGTTGGTCACAGGTAGTAGCGGCATTTTAGAGATGATGGGTGCTTCGGGTTGCGATATGGTCAGCTTGGATTGGACTGTGGATATGGCGGTGGGTCGTCAGCGGATTGGTGCGAATATTGGTGCTCAGGGTAATATGGATCCTTGTGTGCTCTATGGATCTCAAGCTTTCATCCGCGATCGGATTTTAGATACCATGCGCAAGGCTGGTCGTCATAAGCATGTGATGAATCTGGGACATGGGGTGTTGCCGACTACTCCCGAAGATAATGTGCGCTTTTTCTTTGAGACTGCTAAGAATGCTAATGAGTTGTTAGGGACGACGACCAAATAGTCTATTTATGTGATTTAATCGGCATCTTTGGGGATGCCTTTTATTTTGGACTGTTATTAGCTAACGCCAATTTCTTTGACAAAATCGTTATAATCGGTAAAGTCGCTAGTCCCAACAACATCTTTAATGACCGATCTCACAACTGTTCTTATTTGTTGATGTGTCCAGCGTTCCTCGGGGTTAAGAAAATAACTAGGATAATGAGCTGTCAACCAGTCTACTAAATCTCTTACGGTGGTCGGAATAAATAGTGCTCCCGCTCCGGGTAGTTTCGGTACTCCAAGATATAAGCATATTTGCTGCCAGACTTCATATCTTTGCTGGGGTAGTAGCTGGCGTAATTTACTATCTAGTTTGATTTGGTTTCGAGGTAAGTTCAGCACTGTTTGAAAAGCTTTGCGCATTTGGTGGTAAGTACGCATTAATGGACATACTCCTATGATATTTTTTTTTACTTCAAGTTTGCTGGTAATTAGATCGATCGCTATTCTCGGTGTGGTGATTTTCTCGGCTTCTTCATCGGTAAACTCGATCTCAAAAGCCTGCTCCCAACCCATAATTATCTCAACTGCATCAAGTCCCATAATACTTTTTGTTTATTTGAGATTATTATGTGTATGTGAATTGGACTTGATTGCCAAATACAAGCCCACTAACATGTAGGTTAAAATAATTCCTTTGCCAAGTGCTACTAATTCTGTAGGGAATATTCCTGGATCACTTTTACTGTATATATCAAATTGTGACAAGAAGCTTAAAAATAAAGCACCAGAGGCAAATCCCCATGCGGCAATCAGTAAGGAAATGGAATCATTAGCTTTTTTCTTGACCAAATAAACAGATATTAAAAGAATACCTCCAAGCATATAATCATCAAACCATGTCAAGAATTTAGTTGGATCTAGTAACTGATTTGATCTTCTAATTGTTTCAATCAGAGGCAAAAATACTCCCATGATTGCCGCCATTCTTGTTGATGTTATTAAGTGATTATTTTTCATATTCAATAAATTTTCTTAAGAGAATTTCCGTAGACTGGTATGGATGTTTTTAGAATCAATACCTGCTGTAATTAACATGGCTGTTAGACCTTCTTCAAAGTTGTCTTCTTCAATGGTGATTTCCTGATTATCTAAGTGAGCATGGAATAGTATTGTGTTGATCCAAGATTTCTTGTCCCATCCGGTGGCGAGGATAAGGAAATGACCAGAGGTTCGATCGCACACTGGATACATCCGAATTGACTGAATCCGAGGCTGATCCTTTGTGGCTTCTTGGAGAGTATTTTGAATGATGTCGGCATAGTTTAGTGAGTTATCCATTGGATGATTACCTTTTTTATAAAAGGCTAAAGATCTAACCAGATTAGTTGGGGTTAGACCTTATAGTTCCTAAAAACCTAAGAAGGTGTTGATTCCTCTGGCTTTTTATCCTTCGCCTCCAAAGCCTCCATGCGGCTACGGAGTTCTTGATTGGCTTTTTTGACCTCATCAAGTTCTTGGCGGAGCTGCTTCAGTGCCGGATCGGTGCCTGCATTTTTCTGCACCACCTGAATTGCTTCGGAGGCCATGCGTTGTACCCGACCATCTGGGCTACCAGTGGCCAGACCTTGGAGTACCCCGATCGCCTTAATGGTAGTCATCTGCTTCAAAGCACCAACTACCGATACCTGAGTCAAGAAAAATGATTCTCGAGCCAGTTCTTGGAGTCGATCGAGCGCCTTATTTACATCTACCGGAGCCTGATGCACCGACACTGCCCCTAAAGCCCGAATTGCTGCTAGTCTTAATGGCTGGGGTGTACCCGCTGCCGTATAAGCCATCACCATCCCCAGAGCTACCGGATCATCAGTCATCTTAGCCAGACCACTGATGGCCCCGCCGCGCACCACTTCATTCCAGCCCGATCGCTCATTTAATACCTTTGCCAACAAATCTTGGACAGCTTGGCGTTCGGTGGGTAAGGCCGAAACGAAGCCGCCTAGTACCGAGCAAGCTGTAGACTCTACATAATAACTCTCGTCACCTGTAGTTACTAAGTTAGTGATTGCAGCGTAGCTATTGGCGGTTTTTAGTTTGCCCAGGCAAGTAGCGATCGATTTACGAACAAAGGGATCTTCATCTTCTATTTCAGAAATCAGGATTTCTGTTGCCTGATCGAGCTGTACTCCTGCCAAAGCTTGTGTGGCTTCTAGGCGGACTGCCCAGAAATCTTCTTCGGCCAAGCATTTACCTAGTGCCTCTACTCCTGCCAGGTTGCCTTTTTCAGCGATCGCTCTAGCGGCATAGATCCGACCGATCGGATCGGGGTCATGCTCTAGTTGCGCGGTTAACTCAGCCAAACCGTAAGATAGCTCTACAGTTTTGAGATGATAGTTGCCGGTGTCGAAGCTGATAAAATTAGGCTTGGTTTCTAAGGGGAAATAGAGGACTTGCTCTTTCTCGAAAATTCGTACCTTAAAGGTTTTGAGAGTGACATCTTCACCTTCTATATAACCAAAAGAAATCGGGATTTTTAGATCAAATAAATCGTTAGCTAAAACATGCAAACCTTCCTTGGCCTGAGTTTGAGTCACTGTCACCTGAGCGGTGCTGGTATCAGCATCCCAACTATAGGCAATTTTGTAGTCGGGGTGGCCGCCGCGAAAAACAAATTGATCGAACAAAAAGGCCAAATTGCGACCAGTTGCCTTATCGATCGCCCGTAAAACATCAATAGTTTCGACGGTTTTGTGGGCGTTGTCTTGCACAAAGGTCTGCACGAATTTATCGAATAACTCCTCGCCCAGTTCATAGCGAATCATGTGATAAACACATGCGCCTTTTTCATAAAGGTGGCGATCATATAGTTCGATCGCTTCTCGGTAAATATTGGTAACTATGGGACGACGATATCGATCGCTGTCTTCACCCAAATAGCTTTCCATTTCGCCCAGCATATAATAGGCGGCTTCGTCGGCATCGTATTCATGCTCTGTCCAGAGGACTTCGCAATAAGAGGCCATCCCTTCTTTGATCCAGGCGTGTGACCAATGTTTGATCACTACTAAGTCGCCGAACCATTGGTGAGCGAGTTCGTGGGCTACTAAGCTTTCGGTGTTCCAGTTGTCGATGTTGGCGCGTTCGTCCAAGAGACATCGATCGGTTAACAAAGTGGTGCCGGTGTTTTCCATGCCGCCAAAGATGAAATCATCGACGCAAACTTGGTTGTATTCGGCGAAGGGATAAAGATAGCCAAACTTTTTGCTGAAAAACTCCACCATGCGGGGAGTTTTACCCATGCTGAGGCGGCCTTGGTCTTCCCGGCCTTTTTCTACATAGTAATTGATCGGAATATCGTTCCAAGAATCCTTGATTTCGGCGAAGCGCCCCACGGCTAAGGTCATGAGGTAGGTGGGGTGGACTTGTTCTTGTTTCCAGTGGTAGAGCTTGTTTTCTAGGCCAGTTTCGGTTTTTAATAGTTTGCCGTTGGAAATGGCGATGAAGTCTTGGGGTACAGAAACCCGGATTTCGGAGGTGGCTAGTTGGCCGGGGTAGTCGAAACAGGGAAACCAGAAACGGGAGTCTTCGTCTTCGCCTTGAGTCCAAACTTGAGTGGGTTTGTTGGGGTAGTTATCGCTGGGGAGAATGAAGTAGATGCCTCGCTGTGGCTTGCTGACAGCGTAGGCGATGTCGATGTCGATCGATTTGCCGGGAGTTAATAATTCTGGGACTTTGATCTGAAGTTTTTCGCCGTCGTAGGCAAATTCATGGGTGACGTTGTTGATTTTGATTGATCGGATTTCTAAGTCTACTGCATCCAATACTAAATTTTGGACATCTGGGCGCACGGGGTTGAGGCGAATGTGACAGTGGCCTTGCAGGTGTTGACGATGAATATCTAGGATCAAGTCTAGGAAAATATGTTCGACTTGGCCGGGTCGATCGGGGTTGTAATGTGGCTTAGATCCAGGGAGCTGGAAGGATCTGGGGCTGTCGTCGAAGGAGGAGTGCAGCATGAAGTTCGGGGAAGAGTTTTATCAATCCTACCTCAATGCCCCACTCAATGCCCCATGGTAGATCCAAGCAAAAGTAGACCTAGATCTTTCATGTAGATCTGTATGTAGAAAGGATTACTTCGGGGATAGGGAGCCGAAGTACTGATTACCAAAAGGGTTCGGGTTTCTGCATAAATTCTAGAGATTAGTAGATATCGCATTTACTGGGCAGGTTGGAATACATTGTTCGCAGACAATACACTTCGATCGAGCAAAGCCCAGCTTGAACGTCTCGGGTATCAAGTACAGCGCCTCTGTCGGACAAACTCCAGTACAAAGCCCACAGTCTACACAGGCATTTTCGTCGATCGAGATTTCGCGGTTACTCAAACCCACTTGGATCCCTTGAGAACGCATCCACTCGATCGCAGCTTCTAGTTCATCGATATCTCCCGATAGCTCCACGATCATTTTGCCGATCTGGTTGGGAGCTACCTGGGCACGGATGGTGTTCACCGCCACGTTAAAGTCTTTGGCCAGTCGATAGGCCACAGGCATTTGGATGGTGCGACGAGGAAATGTGAGGTTGACACGCTTTTTCATGGCTAAGACTCTGGTGTTTTTCTACTAAAAATAACTATGTTTTTACTTGGCTTTTTCACCAATAGGGCAGACGAATTTTCAATTAATTCCAATCATCATCTTCATCATCCCACTCTTCTTGACGTGGTAGAGCTTTGGGCAAATTGAGCTTAGGGAAACGATAGGCCATATCGCCATCGTCATCGACTTCGGGTACTGCATTGAGTACTGATACCTGTCGATCGAAGTACTCTTTAGCCAAAGCTGCATCCACCTGAGCCACTGTCGCTAACTGAATCAGCGCCACTATGCCATTATTACTTTGAATTAGCTGATAAAAAGACTGTTCCAGGCGATCTTGACGCTGTTTGTCAGAATACCAGCGGGTCAGAAAGAATACGCCTGCGCCACCAAAACCCAAAACTACAATTAGTTGAAACATAATAAATAAAAATACTGCAAGACTCCCCAATAACAGGGAGTCAGAGAATATAAAACTAAGCTGGTTTGACCAAGTTTTCTAAGCCTTTAGTCACCTTGGCCGAAATAATGCCATCTTCGGCAGTCATTTTATCCAAAACATCTTGGCCTTCGATGACATAACCAAAGACTGAATAGCGACCATCCAACAAGTTCCGACCAGCGGGAGTTAGCTCTGGTTCAAACAAGAAGAAAAAGAACTGGGAAGAACCACCATCTGGCTCAGATTCTGGTCTGGCCATGGCCAATGCGCCAAAGGAAGAAAAAGGTAACACGGGTTCTTCGTTAAAGCGCCCAGAATCTTCCATGGTGATGCTGTATGTGGGTTTTTTGTCACCTTTGACCAAGACTTCTAAGGGGACTGCCCGATATTTTTTGGTTTTGGGGTCAATGAAGCCGACTTCTTTACCTTCAGGATCACCGATTTGTAAAACATAGGAATCTTCGGCACGGGTAAAAGGTAGCTTGTTATAGAAACCGCGTTGTACTAGGTCTACAAAGTTACCAGCGGTAACTGGGGCGCTGTAACCATCAACGATCGCTTCTACATCTCCTTTGGTGGTTTTAAAGGCGATCGTGGCGCGACCTTTAAGTTGAGGGATGTTTTTGTACTCAGCAGGCACCTCAAATGGAAACTCTGTGACCATCGATTCTTCTAAGGCACCGATTTTGTCTAAGACTGCGTTGCGCTTGGTCTGGATGGTATCCCGGTCTTTTGCTTCAGCAGCGGCGGTAAGGTCAGCTACATCTACTTTAATTTCTTCTAACAGCGCTGTGCCAGCGGTCTGTTGCTCGGCTGGGATGGTTTTGATGATGTCGGCTGTGCGAGATTGTAAGGTGGAGCTAGCTTGTTTGACATCACCAACGATTTTCTGCCAACGTTTGCTGCGCAGTTGGCTACCAATGTCTTCGAGGCTAGCTTGTGCTTTGCGCAGGTCTGGGGAGTCGATCGGCAGTGCATACCGCAAGATTGCCCGTGCGTCGGTGATGGCGTTACCAGAGGGGAGGAGGGTGCCAGCGCTGACGTTACCTACATTGAGAGTCAGTGAAAGGCTGAGACAAATGCTGATTGCCAGGAGGCTACGTATGCCTCCGCCGAGCTTGGTTAAAATAAAGGTTTTGATAATGTTCATATATATATGGCTAGGCAACAGGCCAGGATCTGGATGTCGCTGATTGATACGTTCTATCTTGCCATAGGTGAGCCGATCGCGTTTACTCTTGGGGGTGAAATCTGGCTGTGAACAGAGAGAGCTTTTATGAATTAAATGTACGCGGGGTCTATTTCTTTAAGTCTTCCGGAGAATTTTTGTAAGTCTGGGCAATAGCCTTAAACTTCGGTAAATACACATTGGCCTGCTGGGCACCGACGATGCCAGTCATCAGCACATACCCGCCCTGCTTGGGGAAAAGCATTACTTGATATAGTCTCAATGGTGTTTTGGTTTTTTGATCTTGCCCTGTTGCTTCCATTTCCCAGCCAGATAAATTGTCGATCGAGATTTCATTGCGAGATTTGATCGAATTAATTTTGGTGCCACGATATTGATACAGACGGCGATCAGCAAACTTCTGGCGATCGACTACCAACACATCTCCCAACGATGGTGCAACTATAAAGATTGGATCTTGTGGCGATGTCTGGGGAATTTGGCCATTCTTGGTAAATCCGACTGCTTTGCCTATTCCTGAGAAGCTTTGAACCATGGTTAGTCCATCAACTGCTTTGATCGTAAATGGTAGTGAAGAGACACTTAGCTTGGATGAGGAAATAGTTGCGGCCAACACAATTTTTTTTAGCTGTTCACTTAGCTTAGGCGCATCTTCTTGCAAAAAAGCTGCCGTAATCCAGTAAGTGTTTTTTTCATCACCAAACACTACAATCCATTTTTGTACTCTTTGACTGAAAACTGATTGCTCTAACTGTAGCAGTAGCCCATTTTGATTGCTGATTTTAATTGGCTGTTGAGAAATTAAAGATAGCTTCTCTTTGGCGAAACGCTGTTTATTGATTACTTTGCGTATTTCGGAAAATGGCGCTGGTACTTTAGCCAGCAAAACTGATGAGCTACTAGCAGTCTGCTGAAACCCATAAAATGACGTAGCTTTTTCAAAACCGTTAGGTTTGGGGATGGCCAGCCCTACTTCCGGAAAATCCACCAACTGATTATCTACAATGCTTTGTTGAGAGCTATTGGTGGTTTGAGCTATCGCTGAGTCTGACCAAGCAAAGCCGTTCCATAAAGCCAGGAATTGTGTCAGTAGCAGTAAGATGGCGAATTTGTATCTCATGACAAATTATGGTTTTATAGTGATTACAGATTACCCCAGAAGACTTCTATGGTAGCGGACTAAATGTTCTTTTGGATTTTTAGGTCGAGCTTCTGTTCACTGCTGAGGCGCTCTAGGCGATATTCGGCTAG
>JANOXZ010000401.1:0-2709 GCA_031418695.1 Synechococcales cyanobacterium VAR_35_metabat_10 | reverse complement strand
TCTTGAGAAAATATTGGCATCTGTGCAGGTCTTTTGAGGCAGTTAAAGTGCTATTTGAGTTTTTTACTGATGGACAAAAATTCGATTTTCCTAAGGTTCATTCATACGGTCCTGTGCGTCAAGCCATTTAGGATTGCTATAGAGATTGATAAACCTTGTCCTTCCAAACATGACCGTGGCAATCTAGCTCGATGAATCTGGCAATGTAATCATTTTTGGGAATGTGGTTTAAATGTTCGCTTAGTCGATCATATTGTACTGAGACGAATCGCTCGACTGATGCATCACGATCGAGTAGAGTGCCATCTAAATCAAAAAGAACTGCTTTAACCATTTATCAAACTCCTCGTGACTATTACAATCCTGGATCTCTCTGACTAAAACCGATCTAGCTAACGGACTGCGCTTCACCGGACGGCATTGCATTTCCCTATCATAACCGATAGCGCAGCCACCGCTCCGTGTGCAAGCGCTTGTTAGCGACGCACAATAGACACAAGTGGGCATGGTTCAAACAAAAGTAGCAGTTTTGCAGCGATTAAACAGGGCAAATACTACAGTATTGGTGATGAATCACCCAGCAAATCCTTCGCATCCCGCCAAGGCAGAACCTCGCCAATTATACTGTCGTTTAATACTAGTTCTAATTGTTGGCATTGGTCGTTTTGAGGTTTATTTGAGGTCATCGCAGGATTGTTAAACTAAGTGACCAATTAGAGATGTAGCTGGAATTCGGTGATTAGTGCTAACATAAGTCAGGTTGGTAAAATCTGTTGCTAATGACCCTTGGTAAATTTAATTTATAGAGCTAATGTTACTCAAATCACTAGGGTTAAATTATCCCAATATTGCTCATTTTACTGGCATCTCGATTGTGACTGCTACGACTTGTTTTGTAAACTTGACTGCGACGGTGGCAGTGGCAAATGAGTCGCTACAAAAAGCATTAGTGTCACTCTATCCGACATATAGTGGCGCATTATTATTACGAGAGTATGCGGATGAATGCGAACCATCTGGCATCGCCAATCATCAAGCAGCCTATGATAGCTGGCTAGCTACTTACCAGCTCAAGGGTGTACACAACCTACTTTACAAATCGATCGGATCAACGACAGCTACAAAGCTCAAAGAAGCGGAACAAGGACAGCTCAAAACTAAACTAAGGCAGTCTTTTCCTAATTGTGTAAATGAGAAACAGTTGGTAGCATTCTATGCCAGTCCGAAGATGAATCCGGCCAAATTGAACCCTGCGGCGTTGGCAGTCATTCAAGCAGCACTCGATAAGAGACCATCTCTGGCGGATAAACCCAATCTCGTGGAATCGAAACCGATCTCATCACGAGGTGCAAAGACAACGGCTCCACTTAAAGGCATTTATATGGAGCAAGTCACCAGCTCTGGAGTGGGTGGCTTTGTTTCTTTTGATTTTGACAGCTACGCAGTTTTTCAAGATGGTACGATTTCTAGCGACTTGAATGAAGCTTTCGGAGATCGAACCGTGCGTAGTCCCAAGTCTTGGGGTCGGTGGAAACCGAGCGGTAATGGTTTCAATGTTACTTGGAACGACGGCAAAACTAGAAAGCTAGCAGGAAGCACGTTCTATCGCACTTTTGCAGCATCATCGGACGATAAATTGGAGGGGTTGTATCGATCATTAGGCGGCGGTGGTAATACTGCCATAGGGGGCAGTGTCATGACCTTTGACGCGGCGAATATTCAATTTTATCGCAATGGTAGTTTCGAGCAATCGGAGGCACGGGGTGGTTCTTCAGGGCAAGCTTCGGGGACTAGCAACAGTTCATCTACCGGAACTTATACGCTCAAGGGTCATACGATCGAGCTACGTTACGGCAATGGTCAGACTCTGCGCACGGGGTTCTATTTTTTTCCATCAAAGGGAGTGAAAACCGCTGACAGTATTGGTATTGGCAGTCGAGTTTACTCACGTTCTTCACGGCGGTAATGGTTGAAACAGATATAGATTCGGCGTTGCTGAATGGTACCCATCGATCACAGATTCCCCCAGATCCAACGAGTTCAATGGAACATCATGTATCAGCGGACTATTGATGTTACGGCTGCTGTGATCGTTCACGAAGCGTTGGCTTTGCCAAATCGGCAGTATCAGTGGGTGGTTGCTTTGGAGGTATGGGCTGTTGGGGTTAATGATTCGCCTGTGGTGTCGAAGCGGATTATTGAGATCGATCGCTTCAGGGTCAGGGGGTTTGTTTAAGGTGATCGAGGTTCTGGCGGGTTTGGGGATCGATCGGCTGTCGTGGAAGGGAGGCGATCGCCGCGTTTGTTGATTCGTCGCCAGTAATGGATTCTCAGCGGGTGCGATCAGATAATTGCACCTGTTGGCAGTCATGGAGGCTACGCTTTTGGGCAGAGTTGACGGCAAGCGCGTAGATACTGGCAAAAACGAAATCTCCCTGACCCCCTCGATAACTTCTGCATCATAACTGTAAGCACCATCTTTCGTGAATTAAACAAAAAATTGTGATTTTCAACAAGCGTAATCCACTTCAAGTTGCTGTTCTGAGAACAAATATTTTTAAGGCTTATTTTTCTGCGCTTGCAACGTAAATTGTACTCTTGTGAGCCTGAACTTTGAAGACTTACCATTTCGCGAGACTATCAGAGTAACATCTGTACCTGCTGTGCCTCGGATCAGTTTAGACGCTTGTTCAACAGTCATATCTTGGG
>JANOXZ010000400.1:0-6377 GCA_031418695.1 Synechococcales cyanobacterium VAR_35_metabat_10 | reverse complement strand
CGTACTAGAACGCTTTCTGGCATATCTAATGGCATCACGCCAGTGGCGGCCGCGAAGGCGACTAAGCCAGAACCGGCTGGGAACGAGATTCCAATGGGAAAGCGTGTATGGCTATCGCCACCCGTGCCAACCGTATCGGGCAACAACATCCGGTTTAACCAAGAGTGAATAATGCCATCGCCGGGACGGAGAGCGACACCACCCCGTTGGGCAAAGAAATCGGGTAAATCGTGATGAGTTTTGATATCTACGGGTTTGGGATAGGCCGCCGTGTGACAGAAGCTTTGCATTACCAAATCGGCGCTAAAACCCAAACAGGCCAATTCTTTTAACTCATCACGAGTCATTGGCCCAGTAGTATCTTGAGAACCAACTGTAGTCATTAACGGTTCACAAGCGATACCAGGTCTGACTCCTGGTAGACCACAGGCTTTACCCACCATTTTTTGAGCCAAAGTGTAGCCTTTGTTGGAAATCTGGGCGAACTGGGGTCTGATAAACAGTTCGCTAGCGGGCAGACCTAAAGCGATGCGGGTTTTATCGGTGAGAGCGCGACCAATCAATAGGGGAATGCGGCCACCGGCGCGCACCTCATCCAAAATGGTTTCGGGTTTGAGGTTAAAAGTGCTGAGGACTTCGCCAGCGGCGTTGACGATTTGGCCTGTGGTGATGTGGATGGTAATTTCCATACCAGTTTCCAGCTTAGTGACATCACATTCGATCGGCAGCATCCCAGAGTCTTCGGCAGTATTAAAGAAAATCGGTGCAATCTTTCCACCCAATAAATAGCCGCCGGTGCGCTTGTTGGGTACACAGGGAATATCCAAGCCAGTGTGCCAAAGTACTGAGTTAATCGCCGATTTCCGGGAAGAACCGGTGCCTACTACGTCGCCCACATAGACTAGCGGATGACCTTTGGTTTTGAGTTGTTCGATCGTCTCTAAGCTGCCGGGCTGTTTGCTTTCCAACATGGCCAGAGCGTGCAGCGGAATATCTGGTCGAGTAGTAGCGTGGGGTGCGGGGGAAAGGTCGTCGGTGTTGGTTTCGCCAGATACTTTAAAGACTGTCAATGTTACAGATTCTGGTAAATGAGGCTTGTTAGTAAACCAAGTTCCGGCTGCCCAGGCATCAATTACCTGACGGGCATAACTGTTGGTCTGAGATAGATCCCACAGGTCATTGAAGGCATCGTAAACCAGAGTGATTTTGCTCAGGGCATTTACAGCAGCTTGGGCTAGTTCTAGGTTCTCAGATTTGAGAGTGTCAATCAGAGCTTGCACGTTGTAGCCACCTAACATGGTGCCTAGGAGCTCGATCGCCTGTAAGGGTGAGATCAAAGGACTGGTAACGCTGCCCTTGATAATCGCGGTCAAAAAAGTGGCTTTCACATAGGCAGCAGGATCTACTCCGGGTGGTACTCTGTCCCGCAATAAATCGTACAGTTCGGCAGTGGCAGTGGGTTGCTGCAACAGATCGCAAAGTGCCTGAGTTTGATTGGCATCCAACGGTAGGGGCGGAATCCCTAATTTGGCTCGATCGGCGGCATGTTGGCGATAAGCTGCTAGCATTTGATGTCTCTTAAGAAAGTCGTGAAAAAATATTATGGCATTTTGCTGCCATGAACCACAGCCAAATGTGCATTTTACTGTTGGCTGCAAGATCTATTTGGGTCGTTCATGACCATTTTAGCTATTTTTTCAGCAATCCTGTTCGGGTTGATAGCTGCATCCATCCTAGAAGAGCGGACCATCATCATCGCCGCCTTCAGTCTTTTTGGTAGGTTTCTTGACTGGTTTATCAGGATTATTTGGTTTAGTTGCTGCTTGGCGGCGAGGTTGAGGTTTAGTATCAAATTCTTCTACTTTAGGTGGCCGTGAAACTGGTTTCTCTTCCGAGGCAGTTTTGGGTGGACGAGCTGGAGGCTTGGTATCAAATTCTTCCACTCTGGGTGGTCTAGAAACTGGTTTGCTTTCCGATGGCACCTTAGGTGAACGAGGCTTGGTATCAAATTCTTCTACTGTTGGTGCTTGGGGAGCTGGTTTGCTGGGTCTAACCACCGGTTCATCATCTGCTGTGCTGCGGCGGACGGGAGGAGTGATGGTGTTTGTGGCATTGCGGCGTGGTCGATCGCTGCGGGAACTGCTGCTGTCACTATTACTATTGTCGGCAGTCGCTTCTTTTGGTGGCTTGGCAATACCGTTACTGGCAGATCTTCTTTTTTCGTCACTAGTAGCATCGCCCCCGCTCACTTCGCTCGGTTTCTCGTTACTGGGCTTACCGATAATGATTTTGCTGGTATTGCTACTGTCATTACCAGTGCTGCTGTTATTGGTACTCCGGGAGTTCCCGTTTCCATCGGGACTGCTGGTACTACTTGGAATCGATTCTGTTATGGGTGCTGAAGTTGAGGGGCTAGGGGTAGAAATAACTGCTGGAGTCGACGTGGTAGGAGCCGTCGGCTTATTAAAAATACTGTTGCCTGCCCAGGCGATCGCTCCTAATGCACCCATACCCAATAGAGCCATCCAGCTTTGGCCCAGAATTTTTAGGAAGCTGCTGTCATTGCTGGGGGTGGCGGTTTGATAGGCGTTTGGCTGTTTTTGACTGGCAGCACCGGGGGATACCACCACTGTTCCCAGTTGGGAGTTTACTGGTTGCACTGGTGGCTGAGTAACAGGCATTTTGGGTGTTGGCACCTGTTGTTTTAATGCACCCAAGACTTCGCTTGCTGACTGAAAACGAGCAACTGGGTTTGGCTGCAACATCCGGTCGAACATTGGACCCAAGTTAGATTCTAAGTTAATGACCGATCGCCAGTTCCAGGTTAAAGATTGGGGATCAATCAACTCGGTGGGTTCTTTGCCGGTCAATAACACCAAACAGGTAGCTGCTAAGGCATAGAGATCGGTGTTAGGCGATACGGTGCCCCTTTGCATCTGTTCGTGGGGAGCATAGCCGACTTTGCCCAAACAGGTGGGCACTTCGGTATTGCCGGTAGCCTGAATTTCGGCATTGACGGCGATTTGCTTTACTCCGCCAAAATCAATCAAGACGGGTAGGTTGTCACTCGATCGCAGCATTAAATTATCGGGGGCAATGTCCCGATGAATTACGCCTAGAGAGTGGATGTATTGCAAGACGGGCAAAGTGTCTGTTAACAACTGCCGTACTTCATCTTCGGTAAACAGCCGGTTCTGGTTTTGGCGGGCAGCCAACAGATATCGATAGGTTTGACCAGCTACATAGTCTTGCACCAAAAACAGTCCTTGAGAGCCAGTTTTTAACTCAAACAATTCCCGAAAGCGAGGGATTTGGGGATGGGCAAGGTTATGTAATACGCTGGCTTCCCGCTCAAATAGTTTCTTCGCTTTTTCCAGTGCGTAGGTGCCCTGTACCTGAGGGGCAAATTCTTTCAGAACGCAAGGCTCGTTAAAGCGGGTGAGATTTTCACACAGATAGGTACGACCAAAACCACCTTGGCCGATTTGCTGCACAATCCGGTAACGGTCTTCTAATATTTTGCCCGCTATCAGGGTATTTTGTGGTGCTGGGGGATTTAGTTTTTCGCCGCAAATCTGACAGAAACGGTTGCTGTCTTGGTTGTCATGGCCTTTGGTGCAATAAACAGTGGTCATGCTGATGTTTTGGGAAAGCGAATCTGAATTTAATAGCCAATGTTATTATTGAGTTTACACCCTCTCCTAGATCGATCGGGGCAGCGAATGTGCGCAATTGTAAGTTGCACACAGCTTGTATTCAAAATTGATAGATTTGCCAAAATCTCAAATTAGGCCATGATAGCTTGATCCCAATTGCCTTGAATCATCTTCGCTCTATCTAGAACCGTACCCTCCAAATTTGTATTTTTCAGATTTGCTCCAGTAAGATCCACATCCCGTAACTGGGCATTTTTCAGATTTGCACCGGTGAAATCTACATTGCGTAAGTTGGCTCCGCTCATCTGCGCTTCTTGTAAATCTACTCCGTCTAAACCAACTCCTTGTAAATTGGATTCTCTTAAAAATGCCCGACTCATATTTGCTCCATACAGCAAAGCTCGGTGAAAATTGGCTCCACTCAAACGACCTTCCCTGATATTCGCCCAGTTAAAGTTAACGCTGGTGAGATTAGCTTCTCGCAAGTTGACGCGCTCTAAATTGGCTCCACACAGATTGGCCTGACTTAGATCTACTCCCCGTAAGTTGGCAGATTTGAGGGTAGCTCCGCTCATTTTGACTCCAATCATTTGAGATTTCACCAAAAAACCACCGTCCAAAATGGCCTTGGTCATGTCAGCATCATCGAGAATGCTGCCACTCATTTTGATGAAGCTCAGGTTCGCCCAGTTGAGCTGTGCGCCGGTAATATCGGCTCCAGTTAGAAACGATCGGCTGAGATTTGCCCCCCGCAGGTTGGCTCCTCGCAGGTTGATGCCAATCAGCGCCACTCCTGAGAGTTCGGCTCCAGCTAGGTCTACTCCGGCGAAATCCCGGGTGCCAGCTTCATACATTCTGAGCAGGTTATTAATCTTCATTAGGTCTGGGGCGGTTGTATCGAAGCCCTTTGTATTTTTAATACTCCCTTCTGGAGAAGATAATCTACTTTAATTAAACTTTCTTAATTTGTGGTTGGGCAAAGAATAGCCAGTTACTGGGGAAGGAGATGTTTACAATCGATCGGCTCTTATGTACAATGAGAAGTCCTGGACGCATAGCTCAGTTGGTTAGAGCGCTTCGTTGACATCGAAGAGGTCACAGATTCGAGTTCTGTTGTGTCCATTTGGTTTAGCTTAAACAGCAGAAGCCCCGCATTCTATCTGTAACCAGATGGATGTCGGGATGAATGCGAGCGAAATGAAGATTCTGCCTAGAGCGAAACTTTTGTGGAACAAAGCAGTGGGAAGGCGGATGATGAATTGAGCCATAGTGCAATATTTATGGTAAAGTAGTACCAGCAATCTTAAGACCGGAAAACCTTTGGGGTAGAGGCAGTTGCTAACAAATTTACTCCTTGGGACACAGGGAGTCTGCCTTCGGAAGCTGTGTAAGACCAATATTTTGCTTGCAGAATGGAGGCAGCGGCTGTTGAACAAGGAAGTCTGGAATCTTGAAGCCCACACTCTACCGGAAGGTGAGTGTGTGGTGATACGGAGTCTAAGATATGTCACAAGGCTATCAGCAAAAAACATCCACTCCTAATAAAGTGGGATCAAGGTATTTAGTGAGTTCTAAAAACGACTCGCTAAATTCCCATGAAAATAATAACAAACAACCGTAGAAGTAGATTTGTTTCTAAGATGGTATGCCAAGCTCTATGATTCGGCGTGTATAGCTTCGATGGGTTGGGCGATCGATGACCAGAACTTTAGACCAAGGGCGTGGAAGCAGATTTTAGTGGGGTGTTCGATCGAGTACCGAAGGCCATACGCATTAAGGCACTCAGCTATTAGTCATCCTCTGGCCAATGGTGCGAATCCGATTGCAATAGTAGAACAGACTGGGCACTCTCCCAAGGTTTTATTAGAAACCTATGCCCATGTAATTGCAAAAGAATATTTATTTGTGGAGGTGTAATGATGTCAGGTTTTCAATGGAAAGAATCACATGTTAAATGGTTTATCAATTTTTTTACAGGCAAGGGAGATATAAAAGCTAGTTCGTTCGGCAGAGAAGATATCCCTGGAATAGGTAGAAAGCCAATCAGCAAACAAGACCGCCACAACTTGATGGAATTAGTCGTGAAGAAAGGTTCGGCGATCGCTGTTGTTGGCAAACCAAGCTATTGTATTCGCCTGATTCCAGAGGACACAGAAAAGCATCATTTTAATCAGCAAATGCTTTTCGATGACAGGATTAATAATTTGCCTGAAATCGAATGGTTAAACAGCAAAGAAGTTTCCTTGATTGAATGGCTATTTCATAAAACAATATGGTTAGAAATAATCAACTTGCTTCGGGTCTATCAGGTTAAAGGTCAAATATCTGAAGTCAATTTAAAACAAGAATGGAACTCTCAGAACAAAAAGTTTTTGTTAATAAAAGCTAAGGAGAAAATCAAACTGTATTCATTACTTTGCTTTGTCTGGGAACAACACGATCATACTTTGCATAATCTTTATCAGACTCCACAAGATTGCTTTCTAGATATGCTTTCTGTTACTGCCACACTTATGCTTTCAGGAGATGAAGTACATAGAAATAAGTCTGCAAGGCAAAAATATGAAGATCTTCGTCAGATATAGCAATCCTAAATGGCTTGACGCACAGGACCGTATGAATGAACCTTAGGAAAATCGAATTTTTGTCCATCAGTAAAAAACTCAAATAGCACTTTAACTGCCTCAAAAGACCTGCACAGATGCCAATATTTTCTCAAGA
>JANOXZ010000399.1:0-3005 GCA_031418695.1 Synechococcales cyanobacterium VAR_35_metabat_10 | reverse complement strand
AAATAATCTGGCAGTCCACCAGGAGCAGCGCGGTTAACAGGACTGACTGTGAAGCCATAGCCGTGGGTGTAGACTAAGTGGCGGTTAATCCAGGTTTGGGCTTTTTCGGTGAGGCTTTGACCATCGATTTCGCGGGCGGAGAGGATAACTTGTTGCAGGTCGTTGTTAATGGGGTAGCGATCGATGTCGGCATTAGCAAACTTATAATAGGGACGAATTTGTTGGAGCTGGCGATTGCTCTGGAGCAAAGGACGAGCATCCCACAGCCGAATGTTTTTGATGGTGGCTTGGTTGTTGGCAATATCTTGGGCGGTCAGATTGCCGCTGGGGTCAAAGGTTTGGATATCGATCTGATCAAGGGCAAAGGCTTGGCGAGTAAAGGCGATGTTGCGCTGAATATATAGTTTTTCGATCGCTAGTTCGTTTGGTGAAACAACACCCCGCTGGATCAGCAAGGGTAAACTAATTATTAATGAAACAATACCCAGCATAGGGAGCCAAAACCGCTGAGGGATTCGCCAAAAACCGGCTAGTTTCGCTGTTAATCGCCAGATGCCCAAGGCCCAGAGCCAGCAACTAATTCCAATGATGCAGTTGACGGCCAGCAACAGGTTATAGATCGGCAAATATCCCCATAGATCGGCATAGCCAGCTCCATATACCACGCCCCGCTGGGAATAGAGTAGTTGATAGCGTGCTACAGAAAAATGATGGGCGATCGACCAAGCCACTGCCCCAGCCAAAAAAGCTAAGTGACGATGCTGATGGAGCGGCAGTTTGCCAATCCAGCCATCGCTAATGTGGGGACGAAGATAGATGAGGGTGGCAATAGCTAAAGCACCTAGACTCAGACTCAAGGCAAATTGATCGGCTAGTTCTTGTAATGGAAGTTGGAAAACATAGAAACCAATATCTTGATCGAACACTGGTTCCCGTTGCTGGAAAGGAGTAGCGGCAAAAGCCGGGAGAACCTGCTGCCAATGGTTTGCCCAGAAATACCCCCAACCAATGCTAGTAGCGATGATTAAGGGGGCAATGATTGGTAATGGGCGGAGGATGGTGGCGATCGAGCAACCGATCATTAAAACTGGCCAGAGCCAAAGCATTTTAGGGAATGGCCAGGTCGCCCAGAGAGGATAGAGGGTTGCCGTAGTAGATAGAATGCCGGTGGCGATCGATAAAATCAGTAAGATAATCAACCGCGAGGGTGGTGGTTTTTTATCTACTAAAGGTGATGCTGCCAATGAGACTCTGAGAGAGAGTACCAGGTTTTCTGATTGCCAGTGTTTACTATAAATATAATTAGCTACTAACCACAGGCCAGACAAGCTACTACCGAGAATTGCTAGCCAAGTCTTGGTTTGAATTTGGCGTTGCCAGTTTTGGATGTATCCAATCGAGCTAAACCACCATTGGTCAATTTGCAGGGTGGCGATCGATCGATCAATTACTCCCAATCCGATCAGGAGCAAGATCATCCAGATAAGCCATGGTTTAGCACTGATTTTTCCTGGCAGTTGCTTCATGGCTGGTGCTGTTCCTCACAGGCTCCGATGCTCACCCAGCTACTGCTGCCGTCGCTCCAATGTTCTTTTTTCCAGATGGGAGCTTGGTGTTTGAGGGTGTCGATGGTGTATTGACAAGCAGTGAAGGCTTCGCCTCGGTGGGGTGCCCCTACTGCAATGAGCACGCTGATTTCGCCGACGCGCAGTTTACCAACCCGGTGATGAATGATGGTGCGGGTGACGATCGGCCATTTTTGGCTAACTTCTTTGGCAATCTGTTCAAATACTCGTAAAGCCATTGGTTCGTAGGCTTGATATTCTAAGTATTCTACTGGTCGCCCCTCGGTTTGGTTGCGTACCATGCCGCTCATGACGACCACTGCTCCGTTGGCACCGTTATCGGCTAGGTCATAGACTTCTTGGAGTTCGATCGGGGCAAAGCAAATTTTGAATTCGGCGGTCATGGGCAGATCCGTTAGCAATTTTCAGATCTTAGCCGATCGCCGTAGGTGCAAGCGACTAGTGCTGAGCTATGTCGCTCGCGTAGCGTTGCCCTGGGCAATAGTAAGCTATTGATGTTCCCTCAGGTAGGTGCATTGGCATTTATGATTTAGGTGGGTCAAAATATTTCTTAGATTTCGATCAAAGAGGCAAGTTCATTATATGACTACAACGCTAGTTACCATCCATGCTAATGATTTATCGGCAAAAGCTGCGATAGATGGATTTCCTACAACCATGCAGCTTAAATCTTGGACTGTCCAGGAATACTACCGTATGTCAGAGTTAGGGATTTTAGATCCTACTGAACGAACTGAATTAATCGCTGGACAAATTGTACTTATGGTCGCTAAAGGAACTCCACATGTTCTCACATTAAGGTTACTGGTCAGTGAGTTAGAGGCTCTGTTGAGCAATCGACCTGCTTTTTTGAGCACCCAAGATCCTATTCATCTAAATAATTCTTCAGAGCCGGAGCCGGACTTGGCGATTGTAAAAGGAAATGCTTTGGACTATATGGAGCAGCATCCCCAGCCCCAAGATATATACTTGGTCGTAGAAGTCGCTGATTCTACTTTGAAACAAGATTGCGAAGTTAAGGATAAGATCTATGCCCAGGCCGGTATTGCTGATTATTGGGTGGTTGATATTCCTCATCGCCAAGTCCATGTTTTTCGTGATCCTACACCGACTGGTTATGCTAGCCATCTTGTTTTAAATGAATCTCAGATGGTTTCGCCTCTGGCTTTTCCAGATATTGCTCTATCAATTTTCTCTGTTTTGCCTCCTCCATAATCTCAAAGATGCTGCTCTTGATTGGTGGCTGTGGCATTTTTTTAGGTAAAACCCATAAATAGCTTCATTGTACCAACACGCTAGTCGAAACTATGCACTTTTAGTGCAAGGCTTTAGCTGCTACACACCGGCCATCACAAATGGAGGTAAAGTGTAAGGGTGAAAAGGAGAAGAAGATGAGTGAGCAAAGGCGCGGTAGCCATA
>JANOXZ010000398.1:0-12413 GCA_031418695.1 Synechococcales cyanobacterium VAR_35_metabat_10 | reverse complement strand
GTTCTAGATAGTTAATTGCTGTTGGAACTTCGCTGAGTTTAAAGCACCGAGCGATAAAGGGCACAATTTTTCCAGCTTCTAGGAGATCGCGCAAAATCAGTGGCCGAAAAGTACAATGTCTGGCTTCCAAGCCCAATCAAGCTGACCTGAAGATTTTGCGCGATCTCCTAGAAGCTGGAAAAATTGTGCCCTTTATCGCTCGGTGCTTTAAACTCAGCGAAGTTCCAACAGCAATTAACTATCTAGAACAACGACAAGTTTTAGGAAAGATCGCTATCAGTATTTGAGAAGCTGTTAATTGATGAACAAGGACAAATTCTGTAAACGGAAACTCTCAGCATCGATCGGCTGTCACCATCAACGCAGGGCTGGGGTGAGGGCAAGTGCAACAGTGTTCCGCTTAAAACTGTTACCCCTCACATGTTTTATTAAGTTGTTTGGCTGTTGAGCTTTCATACAATTGTCTCAAGGTTTTATAACCCGATCTATCTCCTCTATAGTCTAGGCTAAAGTTGCAGTAGTTTCTTCCCTTACAATCCATGAAATCTCTGAAGATCGTTGCAGCACTTGCAGTAGGTTCGATAATTCTCGGTCAAATCTCTCCGGTTTTTGCTCAAATCGGCATTGGTGAACAGATCGCCTACAAAACCAAAAAAGGCCAAGTAGTAGTCACTAAACTTAAGCCCAAACAAAAAGTTGAAGTAAAATACCAAAACCAAAAAGGCAAGCTGGGCAACCGTAATATTAAAACCAATGGCTGTGGTGAAGCCATTATTAGCAAAGCTGCTCAATTTCAATCGCTCACTGTAGATAATCAAATAATTCCCCTCAGCAGCATTCCAACCAAAGAGCACGATCGTTGCAAACCTAGGCAAGGTATCATCACCCCCTATAATAAGTAAGAATTTTACTCAAGGAACTAAAAAACGGCTCTCGACATCAACAGTCAAGAGCGTTCTTTCAGAATTTCAGCATGAAAAAAAGATACCTAGCGATAGCTTTGCTTGCACCTGCGGTGATCGTCCCCATCGCCCTGTTAACCGTTAGCACCGCCAATGCCCAGAGTATTACGGCCTACCGAACTGCCCAAGGGCAAGTAATATTCACAGGACTCAAACCAGGCCGACTCAATGGAGTTGCAGCTAATACTGGCAAGGGATTTGGCACTAGCAATATTACTTCGACAGCTTGTGGTGAGGTGATTATCAACAAAGCTGCTGATTTTAAATTTATTATTGTCAATCGCCAAAAGATTAACCCCAAATCGTTGGCAGTAAAAACTTATACTCCCTGCACTAAGACTTTGCCGCCAACACCAAAAATTCCCATTAAAACTCGTTAGATCTGATGAGAAAATCGAGGCCATTTACTGGCCTCGATTTTCTGGTTGATCAGTATCTTAATTACGCTAGCAGCTTGTCGGAGATAACTAATTGTAGGTGGGGTTTCACTCCGACAAGCTGCTAACCAATAGTCTCAGCGGAGCTATCGATAATCAGCTCTTTCAGAGTAGCCAGAATTTCAGTTTCACTGAAAGGCTTACCAAAGTAAGCAGAAGCACCCAGATTCATCGCAATCTTGCGGTGCTTTTGGCTGCTACGAGAAGTGAGCATCAACACCGGTACATGCTTGGCATAGTCGATCGACTTCACATTGGCCAAGAAGCCATAGCCATCCATCCGAGGCATTTCCAAATCACAGATGACCGCTTGGGGAATTAAGCCCGCCTGGACTTTTTCCAGAGCATCTAAGCCATCCTTAGCTTCTTCCACGCGATAGCCATTACGTTCCAAGGTCATGGCTACAAAGCGGCGCACGTTAATCGAGTCATCCACTACCAAGATCAAGTCTTGGTCATTTTGAGCTACCGGTAGTTCTAATGGTGGTGCCAAAGCCAGATTAATATCAGAGCCAGCATTTTCACGCCAGCGCACCAAAGCCAACGGATCTACCAGGGGAACTACTCGACCATCGCCCAGTACCCCACAACCCGAGATACCATCAGGCATCTCTAAGACCCCTTGAGGCTGACGGACTGTTACTTCTTGCTCTTGCCAGAACCGATCGATTTCTAAACCAAATAATTGTTTACCATCGGCTACCACCAAAATTGCTGGTTGGTCGATTTTTGGATTACCCGGCATCGTCGATGGTCGCAGGTTGCTGGTCGCCTGGAAACAATCTTGCATGGCAATCAGTTTGACCTCAGCATCTTGCCATTGTAAGTAACGTTCACCATCTCGCTCCGAAATCTTCTCTGGATCTGGTAGCAGCATTTCTTCCACCCCGTTAACTGGGAATGCGAAAAACATCTTATTGGCTTCGGCAATCATCACCTTCATCATCGACATGGTGAACGGCACAGTGATCGTAAAAGTACTACCTTGGCCAGCTACGGTATCAATATGAATATTGCCCTTAGCATCTTGGAGATTAGTGCGAACCACATCCATCCCCACACCGCGTCCCGATAAGTCGGTGACTTTGGCAGCGGTACTAAAACCAGGTTCAAAAATGAGTTCTAGTAACTCTTGGCGGCCACCAGCAGCTAGGGTTTCTTCATCGATACCCATTTTCAGCGCCTTAGCCCGGATTTTGTCTATATCAATGCCCTTGCCATCGTCTTTAACTACAATGACAATTTGATTGCCACGATAAAAAGCGTTGATTTCGATCAAGCCTATCGGCGATTTACCAGCAGCTATTCTTTGTGCTGCCGGTTCAATACCATGGTCAAAGCAGTTGCGGAATAAGTGCATCAAAGGATCTTTCAATACTTCGATCGTGTGGCGTTCAATCAATAGATTGCTGCCTTTCATTTTCAGCTCTACTTGCTTGCCATGCTCGATCGCCATTTCGCGTAATGCCCGAGGATAACGACCAATAATTTCACTCAAAGGCAGCATCCTCACCGTAGTAAAGCGAGTCTGCATCTGTCTGGCAGTGCGGTTAATATCCCGAGTTACAGTCTCAGTATCATTGAGCTGAATTTCAATATCGCTGACTTTTTCTTGAATTTGTACTACAGATTCAATTACCGACTGAGAAAGCAAGTGGAAATCACCATAGCGATCCATTTCTAGTCGATCGAAGTCGGCAGTGGCATCATCATTTATAATAGCCTTTTCGGCAACTTGTACCGAAATCCGATCGTAGGCATTCCGCAGTTGAATACTGGCCGATTCCAAGCCGCCAACTTTTTCTAATAATGCACCTAACAAAGTCCGGATACTAGATACTTGTAAGTTCAGACCACTACGGCTGATATTTAATTCACCAAATAAGTCACCGATTTCGGCCAGACGTTCGACTCCTACCCGGATAGTTTGCTCTGGTAATACTGGAGTAGTGTCAAAGGTTTCTGGCTCTGGGCGAGTATGATATTCTGGCTCAGCATAGTTATCTGCTGGGTCTGGGATTGGCAGATGGGTTTCAGCAGCAGCCAAGGCACCAAAGAAGTCATCGGCATCCACATTATTTTGAATAGCCGACCAATCCATCGCTGCTATGCCAGAATTGTCTGTGCCAATTTCTTCTGGAACAGTTGTTTCTATAACAGCATTGTTAGATGCACCAAAATCTAAAGCATCGACATCTAAAGAAGCCAATAGGCTGTTGAGATTGCCATTTAAACTCGACCAGTCGATTAAGGCTTCGGTTACTTCGCCAGTTTCAAAGTCGGCAGAGGCAGCCAAGAAGTCGTTGGAATCTATATCGGTTTGCATGGTCAACCAATCGATCGCCACTTCGGTTGCCGGTTCTGGCGCAGGCTCTGTACGAGCATCCTCGGCGATTGTCTCCAACAGATCAGCCATTTCTGGCGCAGCATTGGTAGGCAGTGAGCCACTGGCTGCCAAGCCAGCCACTGATGCCGGGAGGGCCTCGGAAAGATTGGATAATTCTTCGATCGAGAACAGTTCTTCGATAGCTCCGCTTGCACCTTCGGTGATAGCACCAGTTGTTCCAAAAGAACCAGCGACCAAATTATCACTAAAGAAGCCATCGCTAACTAAGTTATCACTCTGATCGTCAGTCATATTTTCGCCGACCAAAGCCGAGAAGAAGTCTAATTCGCTAGATTCTTCATAATCAGCAAACTCCTGTTCGACAGTAAAATTGAGGGCGACTAATTCTAGTTCATCGGCACCAGCTACTGGCACCAGCGTGTCAATTAGTGCGAACTCTTGATTAGGAGTCAGTTCTGGTTCGGCTACTGGAGCTGTAGCTACCACGGTAACGCCCGGAATTGCCTCAATTGCTGTTGGTAAATTATCGCGCTGATCAATTTGCACCAAAGACTGCGATCGCCGCCAAGCTGCTACAGATAATTGGGTGATGAGCAAAAATTGCTCGGGAGCCGAGGCTAGCTTTTGACCGATATCTTGACACAAAGATGCCATCGCGGGCAGCTCGATCATTTCGGCCAAACCATTTAAGGTTTCGACGGTAATTTCTAATTCGCTGTATAGCGTGGAGTGATCGGGGGCAGCTAGAAGATCTTCTAAGTGTTGGAGAGCCGCATCTACCTCAGTCTCAAATAAGTAGACAACAATGTCATCTTCTTCTTCATCGTCACTAAAAAAGCCATCATCAGCCGCTTGGGGTTCACCCAATCGATCGTAGAGTTTAGTGAGTAAAGGTTCCACATCATTGGCAAACCAATCTGTTGGAATCTCAGCTCCTTGGCGATTATAGTCAATTACTGTACGCACTCGATCGACCACAGCTAGCAAGTCTTTTTCTAGTCGTGCATCTACTTGATCACCTTTTTGACCATAGCGCAATACCTTGAGAGAATCCTCTAGGCGGTGGCCAATGGCCGAGAGCTTCATGAAGCCCATCATGGCGGCTCCCCCCTTGATGGAGTGGGCGGCGCGCATTACGGCATCGAGCTGTTTGCCTTTAACCTCGCCACTGCCAATTCCTAATAAACCCGTCTCGATTTGATCGACGTAGTCTTGGGCTTCTTCCAGAAACTGGAGACGCACTTGCTGTTCTTGCGCTGAGATAGACATCGCTGGGGAAAGAATGGGGTGAGTAGATGCAAAAGGGGAGATGGCTCCCTTAAAGTTTGATGGGGAGCCATCTCCCCCTAAAATCTAATGGGGAGCCATCTCCCCAATAAACTTCTAATTATTGTCGGCGTTAACTTTAAACTTCCCAACTACGGCCTGCAATTCACGGGCAATTGCTACGGTAGCCTGCAAGGAATTCGATACCTGCGAAGAAGAAGTGGATGTTTGAGCCGAAACTTCAGCCACTCCAGCCATTACTAGCTTCATGGATTCGGAAGATTTCACCTGTTCGATCGCCGACTCCGAGATAGATTGTAAGAAAGCGTCGATTTCTTTGGACTGATCGATAATTTCTTTCAAGCTCAGCTTGGTTAGTTCTACCGACTTGGTTCCTTCTACCACCTGGGCAGTACTCAGTTCCATCGCTTGGGTTACTTCGCTGGTTTCCCGTTGAATGGTACTTACAATTTTTTCGATTTCTTTGGTTGCTGCCGAAGATTGAGTTGCCAATTGGGCTACTTCTTCTGCTACCACCGCAAAACCACGACCTTCTTCACCGGCTCTGGCAGCCTCGATACTGGCATTGATTGCCAAGAGGTTGGTTTGCAGCGCGATTTGGTTAATCAAGCCAACTGCTTTAGAAATCTGTTGTGAAGACTCACCCAAGCGTTTTACTTTCTTGGCAGTTTCGGCAACGGTTTCGCGGAGTTGGTTAATGTTTACAACCGTGTTGTCCATCGCTTGACCACCAGTTTCGGCAGTAGCAGAGGCGGCTGTTGCTACCACAGATGCTTCGCGGGCACTTCTCGCTACCGATTGAATCGAGATGGCTCCGGCTTCTACTTGACGTAGGGTTTGTTCGATCTTGTCTGCTTGTTCGTTAGCTGCGGTGGCTAGCAAACGAATTTCCGATTCATTGTCACCAACCGAAGTTGTTACCTGAGCAGTAGAGGTTTTTACTGTTTTTACAATGTCCCGCAGACTTTCAATAATCGAGTTAAAGAAGTCCCCAACGATCGCAATTTCACCTTCGTTAATTTCCGATCGAACTGTCAAGTCACCGGTAGCAGCACCTTCAATTTCACTCAGTAATCGAATCAACTCTTGTTGACGAGAAACGTTTTCTGCCCGATCTTTGTCGGCGTTGAACTTGGTACGTTCAGAGCTAGAGTACACCAACATGGGAGTCGCTAACTGAGTTGCCAAGTCGGTCATCACATCGGTTTCGCTGGCTGACCAATCGTGGAAGTTGGTACAGTGGTGAGCCACCAACAAAGCGATCAGGTTGCCATTTTGAGTAATTGGCACCACCAAATTAGACTTAATATTTAACCGTTCAAACAACTTGATATGTTCTTTATGGTAGCCAGATTCTAGAACATTGTAGTTGCTAACTACATGACCATTGGCGAAATCTTCGCGGTTTTTGTAAGGGATGCAGTTATCAGAAATTCTTTCGTTTATGGCGCTAGGGACACCAGGAGCTAATGCTTCTGCGGCAATATGGCCACCCCAGTTGGGCAAGAAGCGGTAAATCACCAGGCGATCGGCACCAATTACTTTGCGGGCAGCAATCAAGAATTCACCTAATGGTGCAATTAGTTGTTCTTCACTTTGGGATTGAGCAATCAACGACAAAAGCTGAGTTTTTTCGACTGTGTCAGACTGGGTAGCCAACAAGAGCTGGAGCTGTCCGGCCATGTTGTTGATGTTGCTAGAAAGCGCACCGACTTCATCGTTAGATTGAGAGGTAATGCGTTCGCCCAAGTTACCCTGACCAATTTTCTCTACAGCGCTAGCAGCTTCAATCAACGGCATACTGGTTTTGTTTGCTATGTAGAGAGCGACCATTGCCACCATTAAAGTGGTAGCACCAGCACCCAACATCAATAGAAACAACAAGTTTTGCCGAGCTTGATAAGCCGTAACAGCATCGTAGGTAGAAACAGCGACCAAGTTAAATGCTGGGGTGTCAGGGAGTTTTTCAAAGGGAGCAACAGTCAGTAGTTCTTCGCGGTTAGTTAGGGGGTTGATGTGATTGACGATGCCGCCGGTTTGAGCTTTTTGAATATCAGCATCAATTTGTTTGTTCAAGTATTCTTTGTTAGAACTCATAAATACTTGGCTGGTGCGAGTATCAAACAAGTGATAGGCGCTTTCTTTGCTGGACATGTTGCGCAGTGGCGCCTCTAGTTTGTCGATCGGCGCACGAGTACGAATTACGCCCAAAATTTTACCGGTGACTGGCTCCTTGACTGGTGCAGCAAAGTACATTACAAACTGCTTCGATGACTTAGATATTTCTGGCTTAGAAACATACACTTGGCCAGTAGATATTGCCTTTTGAAAATAATCGCGATCGCTGTGATTGCCAAGAGTTACACCCTTACTTTGAACTACAGGGTTTCCTTTTGTATCAAAAAAGGCGATGCTGTCATATACCTGATAGTTAGTAACATATCCATCTAACTGTTTGACTTTGTCTTCTTGAGGAATCAGCTTAGAGATTTTTTCGTCAGTAAAAATCGGCTGAGAAGCTAGCACCTGAATATCACCGTAACGCTCAAACAAAAAGCGGTTCATTTTATCGGCAATACCAGAGGCTCTTTCTTGCTGAACTGCTTTAATTTGCTTGGTCGAAAAATCACTGATTTGCCACAGACCTAAACCACCCACAATGGTTACAGGCAAAACTCCCATTAAAATAGAGAAGGAAGTAAGCTTGGTTTTGATGCTGACGAAAGATTTGTTCTTGGCAGTAGGACTTACTAATATTGTAGATTGTTGAACTGATTCAGAATCAACTGCCAGAGGAAAATCCAGCATCGAACTAGGCAGTAGGCCACTATCTTCTGGGTGGTTATCAGCGGCTTGGGTCAAATCTTTTTTCTTAGTCATGGTGATTCTCCTGGGGAGACAATACGTGAATGTTGGCTAGATACAAGCGAAAGGCGGTTAGCAAGGCAAAAAACGATCTTAAAATTTATGGCTGAAAATTCTATTTACTAAAAAGACATCTAAACAGGGATTTATGCTGTAGCTCGATTAGGCAAAGTAGTAACTAGTGCCCGAGCACTCAAAATCAGCAGCGTTTCTCCTTCGTAGGGCAACCATCCCTGGAGGTATGGTACTAATTCGGAGCTGAAGTTGGCCAAAGGAGAAATAATTTCCTCGGGCATAAAACGTAGTACTCCAGAGATTTCGGGGACGGCAAAGGCCACTACCTGCCGATCGATCTCTAATAGCACAATGTTTACCTTCGATCGACGTAGATCCACTGGCGGATAGCCCAGAATCTTGGCCAAATCTAATGCCCATAGCACTCGGCTGCGGTGAGCCAACAGCCCAATTACATAACTAGGCATATTGGGCAAGGGAGTTAGGCGATCGACATTCACCACTAGGGCGGCGCGAGCGGCTTGCATCGCAACTGCTGCGTTAGCATTTGGGGCAATTTGGAGGCGCAAATAGGCTGCCCCCAGCTTTTTTTGCTCCTCGACACCCTGTTGAATTATTTCTAAAACATTCGTGGTGTTCATCGATTTAACCTGCTACCGAGCGCACGGCTCTAACTAGTTCTTCGCTAGTGAAAGGCTTGCCAATATAGGCATCTACGCCCTGCTTCATGCCCCACATGCGATCGAGGTCGGTATTGCGAGAAGTACAAGCAATTACTGGAACTTTTTCGGTTTCGGGATTCTTTTTAATAGCCCGACACATTTCAAAGCCATTCATGCCTTCCATCACTACATCAGTGATCACTACATCGGGCTTTTCGCTATCTAACATCGCCAAGCCATCTTTAGCATTGTTGGCGGTGAAAACGGTATAGCCACCTTCATTCAGGTAGAGTTTGATCAAATCCATTTGAGCTGGGGTGTCTTCGACGACTAAAACTTTTACCATGACAAATAATTTACTCCGAATCAATATTGTTTACTGGCACGTAACTTAAAGAATGCCCAGAGAGGTCTGAGGGAAAAACCTTTTTAAAATTATTCCAAAATGTGTTTGAAAACCATTTCGATTAAACTCGCTTGGGTAAAGGGTTTAGTCATGTAGTCGGTACAGCCCGACATTTTGGCTTTGGCTCGATCGATCAATCCGGTGTTACCCGTAACCATAATGATTGGTACTTTTTTGAACATGGAGTTGCGACGCAGCATGGAACAAAGTTTGTAGCCATCAATGTTGGGCATTCCCACATCCATCAAAATGATGTCTGGAGCAATCCGCATGATTTTCATCAGGGCGGTAGCCGAATCGACGATCGGGAAAATTTGAAATACATCGCTGTCTAAAAAGCGATCCATTTCTCGCAGAACCGTAGGGCTATCGTCGATGCAAACGATTTTGTAGACCTTGGCTGGGGCTTCACCACTATTGGGTGTAAGTGGAGCGGTGGTATCGCCAAAGCTATCAGTGACCGGCACAGTACTCCTGACCGGAGCAGCTTCAGAAGCATAGGTTTTGGGCAACCGATCTAGTGGTGGTCGGGGTTCCCATAGACCCACAACCCCAGACTGCAATAGCTTATGTAAGCTCTTGGCAATATCTAAGCTGTCTTGATTAATCACCAGCGACAACTGCTGGAAATCGAAGCCCACCAAGATTTTGTTCAGGCGTGTTCGGGCTTCTGGAGCCATGCCCACTCCGCCATTGATCAAGTAGGGGCGCTGGTGGGGGCTGGTGATTGCTGGGCCTAATGCTTTCCAGGCATCATTCTCGTCTTGACACTCTTTGATTTTCAACAAAAAGTTCGTAGACCAGAGAATAGTTGTCTCGGTATTTTTTTCGACAAACTTGGCCGTAAATTTTTTTAACAGTAAGAAGCTGCGGAGGGCTTCTTTGGTCAGGCTTTGCACAATACCAACAGCTTGCGCTTGGGTAAGTCTATTCTCGGCGACCAAGGAGCACAGAGCCTGATAGTCGGAGCTAGGATAAAAGCTTTCTACCTTAATATTGGCAAAATGATCTCGTAAGTCTAGATAAAGCTGTTGATCTAGCTCGATGCCATTTTGTTTGGCAGTCCGCCGCAGATTCAACTCCAATCGTTCAAAGGGATCTAAGGAGTGATTGGCATAAAAGATTTTACCTTCAACAAAATAGATATACCAATTGACCCCCTCACAGGTGACAATCAAGAAACCATTGGCAGCATTTTGGGCTAAGCTTTCGATGGCTTTGACTGGAGTCAACTGGTCTATTGCTGGCTGAGCGGCGGAAATTACAGAGTCCATTGCTTGGTAGATATTGACGAGTATGACAACGACTGTTTGTTTGATTGAACCAATCTACAGTCCTCGATCACCGTAGGTGTGAGCGGAGCTATCGAAACAGTCTAATCACATGATTCCCAGTCTCACTAGCAAAATACCGATCAACGCACAAACCTGCTCATATTTGTTCCATTTACCAATGTTTCTCTAGCTTGGCAACAAATATTAGCCATTTGTATTGGTCACATTTTCCAGCTAGGTTCTATAGTAAGAGAGGAGTATAGAAAGTCCTGGTACTTCATGGCCTCATACGCTTCTATTGCGATCGGTATTGATCGATATCAGCTTTTTCAGCCCTTGAACTTTGCCAGTGCCGATGCGCAGGCGATGGATCAGTTTTTTCAGCAGAGCAGTGGCTGGACTGCTGAGCGCTGCCTGCTCATGACCGATAACTCTGCGAGCATCAATGGCTACTCTACATTTCCGCATCAGAAAAATATTCAACGCTGTTTAGAGCATTTTTGTTGGGAGGTTTTACAACCAGGTGAACCGGTCTGTTTCTTTTTCAGTGGCTACGGACTGAGCAGCAATGGTAAAGAATATTTAATGCCGATCGATGGCGACCCTCAAAATCCAGATCAAACCGGTATCTCTTTAGCTTCGCTCTATCGGCTGTTTAGTGCCCCTGGACTAGAAGCAATGTTTTTTCTGGATGCCAATCGGGGCATCAATGGGCGGGGGTTTGGCGCAGGGGCGGCAGCATTTGCTCAAGAATTTGGGATTCCGACGTTTCTTTCTTGCCAAGCCCAGGAATTTTCTCATGAGGCCATGGGTCTAAAACAGGGCATTTTTACGGCAGTATGCCTTGAAGCACTCCGTTCTCAGCCCAATTTGTCGCTCAGTAAACTGCAAGAATATCTCAGCATTCGGGTGCCAGAGCTAGGTGAACACCATTGGCAGCCATTGCAAAACCCTTGGGCGATTTTGCCCAATACTGGCCGGGTATTTAGCCCCCTGTTTGCGGCTGAAGCCCAGGCTTCCGGCTTTTTTGGCACCACCCAATTACCTACCCCTCGTCAATCTGATATTTTTCATCCCGGCAGCAGCCCTCAATCGGGAATTATTGGTGGAGGACTCGAACCAGCTCGTCCGGCCAGACAGATTGCCCCATCTTCTAGTAAATCGGCGATCGTACCTTATAACCCCACTGCTAAAGCTACCAATAAGCGTCCTCGCGCCAAATCGCGGCTGATGCCAGTCTCGATCGGTTTAGTGGGCACTTCGATCGCTATGGGGATAATTTTTGCGAATACTGGTCATCAAGATAAATCGCCCAAATCATCCACCGGAGAATCAGTCAAAATAGGATCGGGTAAAACTGCTAGTACCAGTGGAGGAATTGCCCCTTACGTTCCTTCCCCAGTCACCCCACCCAATATTGTAAAAACCAAATCTCCAGAAGATCTCCTAGAAAAAGCCCGTAAGCTGGTAATTGCTGACAATCCAGATTCTTACGTGCGGGCGATCGCCCTCGGTCAAGAAATTCCGCCAGACAGCTCCAACTACGCCGAAGCTCAGCAGGAAATAGAAAAATGGTCAAAGTCTATCTACCAAATCGCTAATACTTATGCTCTCAAGGGCGATTTAAAACAGGCGATCGACGTGGCTAAATTAATGCCCAGCAAATCGCCCATGTATTCTGCCGCTCAATCGGCCATCCGCCTGTGGGATCGTCAGCAGACGGTTAAACCCTTGGCTACTAGCTAGTCCTAGCTTGACCAAGTTTCAGGACAATTACCCCTAGTGGTGGCAAGCAGAGGTCGATCGAACAAGGCTGGTTGTGGATTGACCATTCATCGGCCCATTTGCCGCCCATGTTGCCCATGTTGCTGCCGCCATAAACACCGGCATCACTGTTAAAGATTTCTTCATAGAAGCCATGTACCGGCACACCGACCCGATAGTTGCCCTGGGGTTGGGGGGTGAAGTTGCAGACTACTACCACAAACTCATCGCTGCCCTTAGCCCGCCGCAAGAATGAGATCACACTGTGTTTATTATCATTGCAGTCAATCCATTGGAAACCAGCTTCATCAAAGTCTTGACTATAGAGAGCTGGTTCACTGCGGTATAAACGGTGAGCAGCAGCTAAGAAATCCTTAAGCTGTTGATGTGGCTC
>JANOXZ010000397.1:0-3702 GCA_031418695.1 Synechococcales cyanobacterium VAR_35_metabat_10 | reverse complement strand
CGCTGAGATCGCCATTGCCCGATCGAACTGTTAACAAACTGAGTAATGTCCATTCGTGCCATCAATTAACGTTTTTTCGACTTCGACTGCTGACGACGCGATTCTGGTTCGGGATTACGAGTCGCTTTGGTAGGTGCCTTTGGTGCAACTTTCTCCTCAACAGAATCAATCACACCCGCAGCTACGGGGATATCCCCAAGCTCGCTTAATTGAGCGGTTAGTAGCTTAACATCTACCACTTTTCCACCCCGTTGACCGATCGAGTGGATAGTTTTTGCGAGTGAAGAATAAGGAACCCTGATTGTATAGGAACTAGTTCGTAACCTTGCTTGATGCGGGCTGCCTGTAACTTCGATCGCAAATGTCCGACCGCCATCACCATTCAAGTTAGAAACAGTAGTCATTGACATAATTTTAATCTCACACAACTGATTATTTTAATAATTATTCAAGACATAACTGAGTAAGGAGGATTTAGTTCCACTCATTACTCAATTACGATCTTGCAGTCTTGATTCTTTCAAGGAGAGGCTCCGCCAAGGAATCTAAATAAATATTTACCCAAATAACTCAAATTTTGAGGCTAAATATTAACCAACTTCACTGATACTGAGAATTTTGCCACCAGTCTTTTGAATATTTTTAATCTTCTGAGACAATTGGCTATAATTAATATCAAATATAGCTTTGCTCATGGTGACACGAGGGCCAGAATTTGATTTAGTTACAACAATCCGGAAGCGTTTACCAGTATTGGCATAAGCACCAGAAGCACCTACTGGAGCTACGATTGCGGTGGGACGATTGCCAGCTACATCACCAATCAGTTTAGCTTTTTTACTGCTGTCACTACTGGTCGCATTTCCCCGCATCAGGGCGAAGGTGCGATTGAACCCGACATTTTTACTGCCGAGTTGAGTCTTATTCCCCCGCGCACAGGGAACGGTATTTTCCCCAAAGCTGAAGGTATATTCATCGCTACTGATGTAGGAATCAATTTCTGCTGCTAAACCATGCTGATTGTAGATCAGGACATGTTCGGCGATTTCAGTTTGATCGTTTGGTGCGCGACCTAATAAATGTTTGAAGTTTAATTCCACCAATCGATAGGGGGAGGAAGTATCAAAGAATAATGACCGATACAAGTCAGATTGCGCGACTGCACGGACAAATTCTTTGACGGTGATATCTTGATTGCGCAGTAATGATTCAGCACTGGTGAGTCGCTGGCTCTCCATGATATGAGCATTACCTAATACTTGTTTATAAACCGCACGAATGACGACTTGCAAGTCATCTTCGCTGGCGTGAGAACGTAATTCGACTGGATCTGCATCTGTTAACCAAAGTGCCATGATAATCGATCCTCAAAAATGAGATTTAATCAATGAAAATTGCAGCTACTAGCGATTAGTGCTGAGTGGAGAAGGGTACCCACCTTTCGACTTCGCTCAATGCAAGCAAGGGGCACCCCTACGGTTCCGGTTCTAGACAATCTCAGTGATACTGACGATTTTGCCGCTGGTGCGGTTGATGCGTTGAATTTGGGGAGTCATGCGATCGCCAGGTACGATATATTCAGTGGTACTGACGCGACGAGGACCAGTAAATTTGGCACCAGTAACGACGATTCTGAACATCTTCTTGTTGGCTTGACCGGAACCACCCAAGTTCACGCGGGATGCAGCAGCCTTGCTGGTACTATTGGTAGCAACTGAGTAAACGAGTTGCGAAGATTTTACAGCACTACTGACTTGAGCGGGGCCACGATCGATCGCGAACATCCGATTGTAAGTTACTTGACTTTGACCAGATTCTGTATTGCTGCGATTGTAAGGCACAACATTTTCTCCAAATGCCGCTTGATACTCATCACTATCAATGTAAGAATCAATTTCAGCCTCATAACCTTCAGCTACACAACGCACGATGTGAGCCGAAAGTTCGGCTTGTGACTGAGGAGGGCGACCCAAGAAGTGCATGAAATTCAGTTCTACGAACCGATAAGGCGCACATTTCTCAAAGTAACGAGAGCGATAAAATTCGGATTTACCAACTGCACGAACGAATTCACGTACGCTTAGGCTGCCATCTGCTAATTGTGATTCTGCGGAGACGAGGCGTTCGCTTTCCATCACATGGGGATTACCCAAAACTTGTTTGTAAACTGCACGGATGACTGCCTTAACATCATCAGCAGAGCGGTTAGCCCATAGTTCCGTCTTAGTCATAGTTGCCATAAATTATGCCGATCCTAAATTGTTGTTATTGTTTGAATATTTCAGGTACAAGGATGTTTGCGATGTTCTAGACTAAAATCCCCCTTACGAAAAAAGGGGTCTTTGATTCTTAGCCCTCTGTCGAGGGGTTGGGGGACTCAGATCTATGCTTACTCCAAACAACCTCAGCAAACGTTCTAGCTTAAGACTCGCTCTAGCTAGAATATTCCCGACGAAGATAGATTAAACCACAGTCATACTAACGATCGATCCACCTTGTTTGTGAATCCGTTGGTAAGTTTCCGAAAGTTGGTCGTAGGGCACCATATAGACTTGGTTGCTGCGACGGAACTTGGAAATGTTATTGAGTTTGTTCGCCCGATAACCAGTAACCTCAATCCGGTAGACTTTACCGCCTTCACTCGCACCAACACCAAGACGAGTACGAGAAACGTTCGGCGGATTGCGGAAGGTGTTACCTGGTGCGGTAACAGCCGTAGCAAGACCGTTAATGACCAAGGAGTTGAGCTTGGGCGATTTGCCAGCCAAGTCCGCTTTGAAGGAGCTGGTAGAAGCACCACGCACTAGTTGGAAGGTGTGGGTGAAACCAACCATGTGGGTGATGGCTTCAGTTTTGTAACCCCGAATGTAGGGAACGATGTTGTCACCAAAGGTGTTTTGGTACTCATCGCTATCGAGGTATGAATCGATCTCAGCATCAAAGTCGCCAGCATCTAAAATGGCACTGTGAGCCTTCATTTCGTCATAGCTATTGGGCGCACGACCCAAGAGGTGACGGAAGTTTAGCTCGATAAACCGATAGCGAGGGCAATCGGTAAAGCGAGACATGTACACATCTGACTTGGCGACAGCGCGGACAAATTCTCGCACACTATATTCACCGCGTTTAAATTGCGATTCAGCAATTACCGCGCGCTCGCTTTCCATCACGTAGGCATTGCCTAGTACTTGGCGATAGACGGCTGCGATCATTACATCGGCCTCTTCATTGGAACGTCCGGGTACCCACTCAACGGGAGGGGTTTCGTCAAATAAGCTGACACCTAACTGTGAAGCTGGTCCAAAAGACATTTACTAAGTCTCCATACTGAACAACAATAAATCGAATCTGAGCATGATTGTCTCAAGATTTTAAGGAAATCGGTCACTACCGTTACAAGTAATAACCATCAAATTCTGAATTATGAGCGACTTCAGATTCTGACAGGCTGCCTCGTGAGCTAATTAACCTGCTTGGTTTGCCGATCGACTTTTATAATCTTATCTATACTAATCTTCATATATAGCTGTAACTCTAAATGCTAAGAATCGTAAAGTTTTGATGTTTCGATTCGTTACGCTGGAGTGGTGTCAAAGTGATACCACTTTTTTGATTTCGTTGGTCGTATCGCCAAATATGATTTGCTAGAATTAGTTGATTAGAGTCAAAATTCATTGCCATTGCTAATTTCTGAGGTTATTG
>JANOXZ010000396.1:0-2607 GCA_031418695.1 Synechococcales cyanobacterium VAR_35_metabat_10 | reverse complement strand
CAATTCTCGTCCCCAATTTATCTTCGATATTGTCTCAACTTCACCTCTCTAAAAAGGTATTCCGCACCGTTAACCTATGCTAAGAATTTATCTGTAAATCTGGGCAAAATACTTTTCTAAAGCTTTCCGAAATTAGTCCTTTGACGGTGTAGCCAAATAGAATGCCCAATGATGCCTCGATTACTATTTTATATTTTATTTACTAGCCCATTAATTGTATGGCAGACCCAGAAATTATTATCTTCTCGGCAAAAGGCAGAGACAGTCTATCTAATTCTCAACAAAAAGCTGTTGAGGCGATCGCTACAGTTCAATACATTGCCAATTTATCACCATTATCTGACGACCATTTAATTCAACTTTGCCAAAAAGCTAAGTATATCGGACTTACCCGCCGCACTTGCATCGATTTTCATGCCGGAATTATTCGTAGCCTACCTCACTTAAAAGGCATATCGGTGTACACGACAGGTATTGAATGGATCGATTTAGTCGAACTCCAAGCCCGTAATATTAACCTGAAATTTCTCCCAGACTATTCTGCCATTACCGTCGCCGAACATGCGATCGGGTTGTTGTTAACTCTTTCTCGCCGCATTCATCTCAGCGATCGCAAAGCAAGAGCCGAAATCACTCAAGATGTGTCTCTACGAGGTTGGGAACTTAGTGGCAAAAAAATTGGCATTTTGGGGTTAGGTCGCATCGGTTATCGGATTGCTCATTTGTCAAAAGCTTTTAATATGCAAGTAAGCTATTACGATCCTAAACATGCTACTCATCCAGAATTCAAGGCAGTCTCATTTGATCAACTAATTCAGCAATCTGATGTGGTAATGTTAGCAGCAAGTTTGAATCGAGAAAACCCAGTTATTATTACATCTGAAGTATTAGAAAACATGAATCGAGGAGTGTATATTATTAATCCAGCTAGACCAGCTCTGGTTGATAATTCAGCCATGATTAAGTCGATTAAATCTGGTAAAGTTGCTGGATATGCTGTTGATGATAATCCCTTCTCTGTAGATGATTTACATAATGTAGAACCGGGTCGGATTGTCCAAACTGGTCATACTGGCTGGTATTCCAACGAAGCAATGGAACGAGGCACCGAAACGTGGATTAATAACTTAGTTGATCTAGTGCAGAATCAATAAATGTCTTCGTATCACATTAGGCGATACCAAGATAAATACTATTCAACAAACTTAATAAATACTTTTTTAGCAATCTGTCATGAATGATAACTCTTTAACCAGGCTCAATAAATTACAGCGGTATCTGATTCTGATTACCATGATATTTCCAGCTATATCTGTACTGGTTTTTATTGCCGCCCAATGGCCACAATATTGGAAGTGGATTGCCACCGAAGACACTCCTATGACGACTCTCCAGGTAGCTGTAATGTACACAATAGCTCTGGTTTCTTGGGCTAATGCTGGCTTGCAACACCTGCGATTTAATTCGGCCAAAAGTTCTCGATGGTTGGTACTAGGCTGTAGTTTCTTTTGGTTTGCACTCGATGATAGATTTGCTATTCACGAACGCATTCGGGATAGCTTTTTAGCTCCGCGCAATGTTTCTATTTCATTCTTGCCGATCGCTGCCGGTGATTTTGTTCTTTTGTTTTATATGGTGATTGGGCTACTAGTTCTCAAATGGCTGCTGCCGATTTTCCGGGAAACCAAGGCAATTAGAAATCGCTTTTTGGCAGGTATTGCGGTTGCGGCATTGGTAATTGTAGTAGATGCTTATGACATCCATCGACTCGATATTAATGCCGAAAGGTTAGAGCAAACCGTCGAAGAAGTATTTGAGTTAATCGCACAAACGCTATTTTTACAGGGTGCGATCATTGCCTGGTTTAAATCGATCTCTGATAGCATCAAAGCTATGGATTTAGCGAATACACAAAAGCTTTGAGCAATCTTTTTTTCTTTGGAGAAAAAACTCCCCAGATTATTTGTGGGGAGTTTTTGTTGCTTATTGACTAGAGTAGGTCACAGTTGATGGTAACTGAATACCCTCTGCACTAGGGAGCTAGAGCATTACCACGTAGCAAGCTACCGATCGTCTTGGCGGTAATCTTCATTTGGATCAATGGATTGGCTGGCACCACAGTCTTATACAGGTAGCTGTCGAAAGTTAGCTTTTGCACATCAATGTCGTCGCACATTTCCACAAAGGCTTCTCTGGCCGCATCAGAACGGTAGAAGACCTTCTGTAGAATATCCAACACTCGGTAGGTGAGGCCATAAGCCTTGTCCCAACGCTTGATATAAGTATTCTTTATTTCTCTTTATATTCTTTATCGCTCAATCCGGGTATAGTCAGAAAATAGATTATAACAGTTACCCGGTTTATGAGCGGAATGATCTTGGCTTAACTTATTCTGCCAATCGGTCTATATTCCGGATTTGGTCGCCACCCGCCTCTGAAGTTCAATTGATTTTTTATAAAGCGGGAATTGGTGGAATGCCAGTTTCAACTTTTTCCATGCAGAAAGGAATAAATGGAACCTGGATTGCCACAGTAAACGGAGATCAGAATGGAAAATTCTATGTGTTCAGGTCAAAGATCGAAGATAAATGGATGGAAGAAGTGACC
>JANOXZ010000395.1:0-6850 GCA_031418695.1 Synechococcales cyanobacterium VAR_35_metabat_10 | reverse complement strand
GCATCTTCTAAAATATAAGCTAACCGATCTTCCGGATAGGCAGGATCTAGAGGCACATAAGCACCCCCAGCCTTTAAAATCCCCAATAAGCCAACAATCATTTCCAGCGAACGCTCTACACTAATTCCCACTAAAATCTCTGCTCTTACCTGGAGTGTTTGCAGGTAATGAGCTAATTGATTAGCTCGATCGTTCAACTCTCCATAGGTAAGCTGCTGATTCTCAAACACCACAGCTACTGCCTGGGGAGTGAGAGCCACTTGCTCTTCAAATAGTTGGTGAATACATTTACTTTGGGAATAATCCTGAAATGGTCTTCGCTCCAAAAATTGCTGTTGATCTGGAGTAGATTTTTTGCTTCGAGTCGTAATTCCCACCAAGTTGTTCTGGAAATACTCATTGAGTCGATCGATCGCCACCTGATCAAAAACTTGAGGATTAAATACCGCTTCCCCGTTGTTCTCAATCACAAAAAGAGTCTGCAAATCGGTAGAGCTGGAAAAAAGCTGAATTCCTGACTGTTGCAGCCGATCAAATAGGGTCTCGCCAGCTACCTCATAAACTTCTCGATCAACAATTGTTGCCTGGGGGTCATAATTTAACACCAGTTTCACCAGCCCCAACGCCGCCACCCAGCCTCCTTGCTGCGCTAGACCAATGATATCGTAGAGAATCCGATCGCCAAACAACTTGATCCAAACTCGCTCTCCCTCATCGTAAGCCTCAGCATATTCGGGATGCTGCTCCACATAGCTGCGTTGTAGACGATGACCATATATCGCACCTACGAGCATGGCTGCGGATTTACTAGACATGTTCTGATCCCGAATCCGATATTCAGAAACTATTTGATGGTGATAATAAATTGGAAAACTTTGAGCAATCCGCAATAAGAAATCAATATCTTCTAACGCCCATAGCTCCCGATTGTATCCACCCACCGCCTCAAATACATCACGCCGAAACATGCCACAGGCACATTGAGTGCGATGTCGATCGGCCAAAATGGTGGCATAACTGGCGATCTTGGGTTGATTCTCAAAGGTGTTTTCGGTGCTAAAAGTCCCATCAGCCCGCGCTAGTTGATAAAGATAACGCCCAAACACAAATCCTGCCTCAGGATGCTCTTGCATGGCCCGTAGGCCAATCTCTACCGCCGATGGCAACAGACAATCATCACTGTCTAAAAAAACTAAATACTGCCCCGAACTAGCTTCAACGCCTTTATTTCGAGCAGCAGGTAGACCTTGATTGCTTTGGTAAACATACTTTACCGTTGGATATTTTTGATTTAAATATTTAGCACAGACTACTTTTGTTTCATCAGTAGAGCCATCATCCGCCACAATAATTTCGCAACCAGAATGAGTCTGGTTCAGTACACTGTCAATGGCTTCTGTTAAATATTGAGCGCTGTTATACGCCGGAATAATTACAGAAACCAAGGCATTGCTTAAATTATCTGGCGAGTTTTTCATGGTTAGAAATTATGATTCTCAACATTCACAACCCAACCGATTTATCACTAGCAATTGGGAGGATATCGAAACAAAGATATTTGCGAGGGTTAAAAACTGTATTAGCATTCGCTAATCAGTTTTTTTGCCATTATACCAAGAATCTTGCTGACTACTTCCCGCACATTACTTAATAAGCTCCTTCTGCCGACAAGACCACTTTGACTGACTTCAGCAAAATCTTGATATCGAGCCAGATAGACCAGTTTTTGATGTAGTGGATATCAAGTTCAATCACCCGATCAAAGTTCACAACATTTGATCGACCGGAAACTTGCCATAGACCAGTGATTCCAGGTAAAACTTCGTATCTAAAAAAATAATGCTCAGCAAATTTGCTCACATCCCGCATATTGAAAGGGCGCGGACCAACCAAGCTCATTTCGCCTCGCATGACATTAATCATTTGTGGTAGCTCATCTAAGCTGGAACGACGCAACAGTCTGCCAAAACGGGTGATCCGGGGGTCGTTTTTGATTTTTAATCTAACCCCGTCTTTAATTTCATTTAAGTGTTCTAGACTTTCTTGTAACTTCTCTGCATCGCTTTGCATAGTACGAAACTTCCAGATCTTGAATTTTTTACCATGAAACCCCATCCGAGTTTCCTTATAAAATACGGCTCCAGGAGAATCGAGCTTGATAATTATGGAAATCAGCAGATACAGGGGAGAAAAAAGAATAATAAATAAAGCTGCTAAACAAAAATCCATCAAGCGCTTGATAAAATAGCCTTTAGCTACATTGGCTATATCATATAGTATGTCCCACCGTAGACCCTTAGTAAGGAGTGACTTTTGTAGTCGGATAGCCTTAATTACTCTATATCCAGAGAATTTGGTAGATGAATAAGATTGCATCATGGCATGATACCTAGTTGTCTCTATAATGTTTTTAAAAAAATGCCAAAAACAACTACCAAAACACAAACTGTAAATGATAAATCAGATCTTCTAAGGCCATGCAATTTAAAGCCCTCAACTAAGCCTTCGTCCTGTCAATTCCAGTCATGAAAAATAGCGGTAATCTTTAAGCTGACCCTGAAATAGTAGTGTTTTCTTTGCACGCTATAATTATTAGCTGAAGTAGGATGGTGCTGTCAATAGAGAATAGCAGATTGCGACTTTGTACGTAGACTAGCATCCTGAGCCAATTTAGGGGCTTTTATTCTGCTAGGGACAATAGGTAATCAAGGTAACTACTATAAATTTAAAAAATGCAAAGTATCATCAAGGCAAAACCTTTCTGAGAAAAGGGATGAGCCAAACAGGCAACCTAAAACGGGAGTAAAATATTTCTTCTAATATTCTGATTCCTCCTGAAGGCCACGATTTAGCCTTGAAGTCCTTTCTACACATCACTTCTGGCCTACACAATTCAAGTAGATGGCACCCAATTTCAGTTGGCAGAATCAAAAACATTTTCACAGTATTTGGTTTATGGATACTTCTGATGACTACAGAGCTTTTGCCTGAGTGACATAAGTCTTTGTTTCATGTGACTATTTCTTGTTTGTTTTGTGATAAGAATCACCCTTGTTGCAGTCATAAATAAAGTCACTGACAAATTCTAATGATAATGAAACTTTGTTTAACTCTGAGGTATCCGGACTTTATTCTCACAAGAATTGTTCCTGTTTAGATTTTACATCAGCAATTTGGCTCGATTTTTTTGCTAGAAAGATTAAGTAATTCAATAATCTACTAAAAGTCGTTCCTTAAGCTGAACCGCAAAGACTCCTCTAGGAGCTGGAGGCACGTTAAAAGACTGGTATAAACTGCTCTCAGTTCATCTCATACGCTCCCATATCATGCTTGGAACCTACTGGCCTAAGCTTTCCTGTGAAGTCGATCCGAGCAGCGTTAGCCGATGTCCCAGCATTAATAGCAGGACTCTTGGCTTGGAGACGAAAATTTGCTTTATTGGCAGCAGTTGAAGGGTTGACAAATAAAGGAGAGACATTAATCAGATTAGATTTACCCAAGGTGCCATTCGATTTCCCTGATCCAAAGAAAATCGTGCCATTATAGAATAGATTATAGTCCCAAATATTATCGGAGGAATAGTCATTTACCAAGGTTTTCTGAGAGCTATTTGCTGCATAGGCGATATTGTTATAGAAACGGATGTTAGAACTAAAAAAAGCACTTAATTCGCCATTTGTAGTTCCATGCAGGTTACTAGATTTCAGATTTTTAAAAGCGGTGTTATTTCTCACCACCACATTATCACTTTGAAAAACATGGATCCCCCTACCGCCATTATCAAAAACAATATTATTTTCTACCAAGGTTGCAGCAGTGTATTTTGGCCGTTTCTTTTGACCTTGGATATGACGAAAATCATCAATAATAATTCCATTGCCATCAGTAACCGTTCCATCCTCTTTGGCTCTTTTGTTTTCATTGGCAAAGGAGATATTGCCTCTAATGATATTATGAAATCCCGGCTTAGAATCAAATGGTATAGCTTGATAAATAGAAATTCCACTGCACAGGAAAGGTGATCTGAAAGAATTACGATAAATTATATTGCTTTCTATATGTAAATAATCTGTTTCTTGGCCAGATATGCCTCCACAGCCAGCATCATGAATTTCATTTTTGGAAATCTGGGTGTGGTGATTGCCACTACCCACATGGATCCCCGAGCCATCTACGGTGGAAGTTATTTCAAACCCCATGATTTTGATATAATTCCCTTCAACTTTGAAGGTGCCATCCTGTGTCCCTTTGACAAAAGGCTTATGGCCAGGAAAAGCCTGGAATGAAATTGGGCTATTGGCCGTGCCAGATTGCTTGACAGTGATATTTTCGGGATAAACACCATTTTTGACATAGATGATATCACCAGCACTTATTTGCTCATTAGCTTTGCTAATTGTTTTGAAGGCCAGTTTCTCCGATCGACCATTATTAGCATCATTACCTTTCGATATATCCACATAATATTTGTTTCCAGAAGACTTATCAGCAGTTATTCTGGATACAGGTAATTCTGTCGCTATATTGGCTGAGTGATTTTCCCCCTGAGCCATGTTTTGTAGGGTATAACCGCCAGCTAATAAGAAAGTTGCAATCAAAGCTGGTTTTTGATAATAGATGTATTTAGTCATACAAAGACTTACTGCGCAAAACGACTTTTGATTAGTTGCATTAAAAAGAAAGCTACAAAGCGCGGATTGTGTTTAAAATAGCGTTTCCACAAACGTTTTGGCTCCATCAGGAGTCTAAATAGCCACTCTAAGCCGACTTTTTGCATCCAACCTGGTGCCTGTTTGATTCGTCCAGAGTGGAAATCAAAGGCAGCCCCTACCCCCAGCATGACAGCCGGGATGCGTCCTCGATGTTCTGACATCCAAATCTCTTGGCGAGGGCAGCCAATTCCCACAAATAAAATGCGCGCCCCAGAGTCCACAATTTGTTTGGTGTAAGCTTCGTCTTCTTCCTTAGTCACGGGTCTAAAGGGTGGAGAAATTTGACAGGCAATATCGATCGAGGGAAACTTATTTTTTAAAAACTTTGTAAAAGCCACCAGGCTTTCGGTGGTGCCACCATAGAGGGCGATCGGCACATTCATCTGGGCGGCTGCTTCACAGACCGTTAAAGTCAGAGTTGGTCCACAAACTCGTGCCGCATTTTTGACCCCTAAGCCACGCAGACCCCATACCAAGGGCATTCCATCGGGAGTCACCAAATCTGCACTATTAACAACATCTGCAAATTTAGGGCTGTCGTAGGTCTCCATGGTCATGTGTACATTGGAGGCGCAGACGTAGGCACTTTTGGCAGCCTTAGCCCCCGCAATGATTCTTTCAGTGGCATCATCGTAAGTGGTGGCATCTACCCTCATACCAACGATGTGTCGGTATTCTAGGACGGGCATATGCGCAAACTGCAATTCCATTGTGTGTGCCACTCCATCATTCGATCAGATTAATGCCATTTATTATCACATGATTTTTTCTGGATGGCTGAAGCATAGAGGTCAGATAAAGATTCCATGTAATTATGGATATTTAAATCTTTCACGCTGTTGCGACCGGCAGATCCCAAAGATAAGCGCAAAGATTCATCTCTGATCAGAGATCGCATCGCTTCCACCAACTGGTCTTGGATTCCTGGTTCTACTAGCAAGCCATTCTGATGATTAGTAATTACTTCGGGAATACCACCTACTGGGGTCACAATTACCGGTAAACCCCAAGCCATAGATTCCAACATCGACATGGGTAGTCCTTCGTTATAAGAAGGCAGAATAAAGGCATCAGCAGTAGCGAGCAGCTTATCTCGCTGTTCAGCATCTAGCCAATCTAGAATGGTGATTTTATCGGTAAGATGTAAGTCCGCAACGAGCTGATTGGCCGCTACCAAATCTCCATTGCCTGCCATGACCAGCTCCACATTATGGCGATCGGCTTCAGACAAGACCGCAAAAGCATTGATGAGGTCGAAAGCACCTTTATCTTGTTTGGGAAAAGACATGAAAGATTGGGCAATATCTAAGGCACCACCACGTTTGCCAATGCGGCCTAAGAAAATAAACTTCAGATGCTTGCGGCCTTCCCTATAGGGCATATTAGATGGCAGATCCACCGGGTTATATAAGACCGAAACTCTACTTTTATCGAGGGATAACTCATGAGAATAATAATCTTGCCAGCTTTTAGACAAAACTATAATTCTGCATTTTCTAAATAGAGAAACTAAAATATTTTTAACAAACTGGGGAAGTCCGGCGTAGAACTCTTGATAGGTTGCCCCATGAGCATGAAGAATAATTGATTGGCGAAAAAGAGAAGCAATAAATACTAAAATCGATTTTCTTAATGTACTACCGCGCTCAGAAAAATGGATATGGATAATATCAACATCTTTGCGCAGGATGGTCATCACCAAGCTTTGAACAGCCTTACAAAATAAAAGAATGTTGTAAGATGCTGATCCTTGTCCGATCGTTGCAACATGATTGATCCGAAGCTGTACTGGGGCATTATTGATGATAAGTTTCTCAACAGAAGTCACTCCACCTTTAACATCCAGGCCTGTGCCAAACATTAATATTTTGATAATTGAATTTTGTTTTTGATTAAGCATTATATTTTGTTTTGCAAAAAAGTTTAAAATTATATTTCTTCGAGCACATAGATTTCCCTTTGCCTCAGTCGGTGGGTATTGAGAGAGAGAAAAGTAGATACCTGCATTACCCATAGAAAGTTATTTTGTAGCATTAGGGAGCTTTCGGTGAGATTTGCCAGAATAATGTAAGAAAACAATATTGTTGGCCAAAAGCCATCTGAAGTTTTTACCATCCTGACATTTTCCAGTGCTTTCT
>JANOXZ010000394.1:0-2213 GCA_031418695.1 Synechococcales cyanobacterium VAR_35_metabat_10 | reverse complement strand
AATATTAAGAATTTTGAAGATAAAATACTAGCGATTACCAAAATTGTAAAGTGTGTCAACTATCTATAAAGAACTATTAAGCCTTTGGCAATCGATCGATTAAATTAGCGCAATAATATAAAAATCCCCTTCAATCAGCATTTAATGATGCTGGGTAGGCATGCGGATATTTCATAGCGAACCAAAAACCGAACCGAGTACCCACGAGAAAATTATCAAAGCGGCTCAAAAGCTATTTGCCCGTAATGGCTATGATGGCACTACTACTAGAGAGCTAGCTGAAAAAGCGGGAATTGCTGAAGGCACATTATTTCGACATTTTACTAATAAAAAAGCGATCTTAGTCGAAGTTGCTACCCAAGGTTGGGTAGATTTATTGACAGAATTATTGACAGAATTAAGTGAAATGGCAAGTTATGAAGCCATTTCTCATGTGATGTATAAACGGATGCTACGGCTGGGGGATAACTATGACATGATGCGAGTCTGTTTTATGGAAGTCCAATTTCATCAGGATTTGCGCGAACGGATTCAATCAGAAGTGATTGAAAAAATGACAGATGTAGCTGAAGCATTTTTCCAAACAGCAATGGAACGTGGTGTCTATCGCCGCATGAATCCGCGCGTGATTGCCCAAGTATTTTTGGGGATGTTCGTCGTCGCCGGATTTAGTCATGAAACGATAGTTCAACCAGGTGCAAAACCCCAGGAAATGAAAGAGATGGCAGAGGGATTGGCAGATATTTTTTTAAATGGTGTGTTGGCTAAGAAGTAGACAATATTGGATAGTAAATTACAAAATTACCTGTGCTTGTTTAATCCAGTTCTGAACTTGGGAAATGTCTGGACACAAATCTCGACGTTGAAGTGTTGCGACATGTAGCCTAAGTAGTTGTTGGTGGATTTTGTGAGCAGGCATTTGGGCTAATTGTTTAACAGAAATGACTCCGGTATGGAGTAATAAGCCATTATATTGACAACCCACCCCAGGCAACCTAGCTAAATCTGCTAGAGCTACCAATTTATTAACATATTGAATTTTCGTGCCTAAATTGCTTGCTAATTTTTGCTTGGTTGCTGCATCCGGTGCGACTGATAAGAGTTCTCCAGTGGTAGTAATCCCCCATTTCCGCAGTAAAGCTTGTTCGGTATTTTGCAACCCAGGTAAATCGCCAATTGACCAATTACAAATCATAGCAAGAAGGATAGACGAGTGGATAGATGAAATAATAGAATAGTTTTGCTCACGTAGCTGAGGAGAAGGAGATGAGATATCTAGCTAAAATAATTAATATCCACCTTCCACTGCTAAATAATGGACTTCACCAGCATTGTTTTAATTCAAATTGCAATTTTTTCCTGTGTGATGACATTATTGCCAACCTCGCGCAGCAATTCTAGCATCAAAATTGGAGCGATCGCGGTGCTGACTATCGTAGCAATGAGTTGGTATTTTGTGCCACACCAGGCTGCAAAGATTGGGATTGGGGCGTGGATTGGATTATTCCTGTTGCCGATGTCGCTGATGTATAGACTCGAATCATTAGTTGCTAGCTCGAAATATTTGGCAGCAAGTCAGCTAGCAAGGTGGCTGAGATGGCTATTACCGACTGATGGTATGTGGACTTATTATTACCTGTTGCGGGGGATTGCTCTAGCTCAGACGGGGCAAATTAAGGCATCTGATGAGATCTTTACCCGATATCAAACTGACGATCGCACTGAGATCGGTCGATCGGCTACAGCATTATTATACCGTTCTACCGATCGGTGGCATGAATATATTACTTGGGTCAAAGATCGACTGATGTTGTCACCGTTGAATCGTTGGCATCCACGCGAGATGACCTTAGTTTACTACGTGCGGGCACTGGCAGAAACAGGGGATCTGCCTGGCTGTATTGCTGAATTAACTAAACTCGAAGGCAATCGCCAAATTAAGCCCCAGCAGTTAAATCTGCTCCGCATGTATATCCTTGCCTACTGTGGGCGGATTGATGCTGTTACTCAGTCATTTCGCGGAATACTCTCCATGTATCCAGAAGCAATCCGTCAATTCTGGATTGGTACCGCTGAATTAGCCGCAGGCAATATCGAGGTGGCGAAACCGCAATTGGTAAATGTCCGAGCATTAACCACCGATAGTTGTATTCAACAGGATATCACTTGGCGATTGTCTCATCCATTACCAGATTTAACCGCATTGACTCCTG
>JANOXZ010000393.1:0-2869 GCA_031418695.1 Synechococcales cyanobacterium VAR_35_metabat_10 | reverse complement strand
GTTAGTTACTACAACATTTTTGTTAACCTTTCATCTCAAGGATTTAAGACACTGTTTACCAGAGAAATTGCTCGCACACCAGAATCAACCTCAGTATATTTGGTAAGTGGTACTGTATTGCAGTTGTTTTTTAGCATTATTGGTTATATTGCTCTGGTAATAGTCATTTATATATTGCCATACAATGCTGATACATCTTATATTTGTTACATTTTAGGATTGACAGTTATTCCATTTTCTCTTTCTAATATTACCGAATCAATTTTTCAAGCTCAAGAGAAGATGCATTTAATTGCCTTCTCCACCGTCCCAATCTATATTTCTCGCTTATTAGTAATGCTTTGGATGATGCAAATGACTCATAATGTAGAGCATTTAGCCATGGTCATTGCCGTCTCTGAAACTATTATTTTGTTGATTGAATGGGTGCTAATTATTAAAATAGCAAAACCGAAATGGCAAATTGATAGAGAGTTTATGTGGAATACCATCAAAGCTGTAAAAACATTAGTGGCGATCGAAGGGATTGGAATAGTTGCGGCCAAGGTAGATGTACTGATGTTGTCACTTTTGGGTAATGAAATTTTAGTAGGAGTTTATGGCTCTGTCATGCAGCTAATTCAACCATTTTTTATTGTTTCTAATAGTTTAACACTAGCTTCTTTTCCCAGGATGTCGAAGGCCGTTGCCTTGGGCAGGGAGCAACAACAGAAAGAAGCAGAACATATCATTAATATCTTGCTATGTATGGGATTACCATTTTTAATTGGTATTCTTTTTCATGGCAGTGAATTACTGCTGTTTATTTATCAAAAGCCGAGTTTTGCTGAAGCTGGAATTATTCTTGATATTGCATCAGTGGCAATTGTTACTTTGACTTTTTCTCAAGTTTGCAGTTATGTTTTAATATCTAACGGACTAGAAAAATTCAATCTTTTAGAAGTGTCAATTACTACTGTCATCGGCAGTCTGGCTGGAATACTGTTGATCGCTGAATACAAATTACTAGGTGCGGCATTTATGGGTTTAATTATGAGTATCAGTAGCTTCTCTGTGCTAGCATATACTGTACATAGTAAAATATTCCCCATTCGCATATTGAAAATATTTCGGCTGCCACTGCTGGTTGGTAGTTTGATGCTGATAGTCTTCTTTCTGCTTCAGAGAATGAGTCTAGACCTTCTGCCACAAATAGCTTTAGCTGTTTCTGCTTATACTATTCTGATCTCGTTTATAACCTTGCAAAAATTAGGAGGATTAGAATATGTAAGAAAAAGAATATCAAGAATCAGGTGATTTTACTTGTTGCTGGTTAGCAAATTGATAAAATCTAGCTTCTAAACAGGATTTGCTTTATATGAACAACTCGACACCAGAACTTGTTAGTGTAATCATTCCCTCACTCAATCGTCCTCAACTGGTGAGTCAGGCAGTCAAAAGCGCTTTAGCACAGACTATGGAATTAATTGAAGTAATTGTGGTGATCGATGGACCAGATCAAGCTACTGTCGATGCCCTAAAACTTATCGCTGATTCTAGACTAATCGTAAAGGAGTTGCCCACCAACATTGGTCCAGCAGGTGCCAGAAATATGGGGATCAAAACAGCCACTGGCACCTGGATTGCTTTTTTGGATGATGATGATGAATGGCTTCCCCTAAAACTTGAGAGACAATTAGAGGTGGCACATCGATCGGTTCATGGTTCCCCGATCGTTTCTAGTCGCTTTATTGCTCACACATCTAATGGTGAATTTATCTGGCCGATCAGATTACCGACTACAAATGCTTTGATCCCAGAGTATTTATTTATTCGGGAGTCACTATTTTTAGGTGAGGCTTTTATTGTTACTCCTACTATTCTGGCCAAGAAAGCATTGCTCGAAAAAATCCCCTTTAGCCAAAATTTACCCAGACATGAAGATCTAGATTGGTTGGTTAGAGCCAGTCAAGAAACAGATGTAGGGCTGGAATTTGTCTCCGAGCCAATGGCGATCGTAAATATGATGTATGGCAAAAAACGCCAAAGTTTAAGTAATGTCAACGACTGGAAATACTCATTAAATTGGATTCGTTCTGTTCGAGAGCTAATTAGTCCCCAAGCTTATGCCGGTTTCATGATTGCAGTAGTGGGTCCAACGGCATCAACAGAAGGAGATTGGCAAGCCTTTTTGCCGATATTATGGGAAACTTTGAGTCTTGGCAAGCCTCGAATATTTGATATTTTCTTATATATGCTAATGTGGATAGTACCCCAAAACCTACGGCAAAAATTGCGTTTTCTTTTGAAAAGCAAAAACAACACAGAAAATAAAGATAAATCAACATGAAGAAACTCAAAGTTGCTTTAATGCATTTCTGTTTTGAAGATTATACAATTGAGCTAGCTAATGCTCTAGCTGATATTGTTGACCTCACCTTAATTCAGCCTAAGAAAGTAGCTGCATTTTGTCAGAATTCTTTAAATGATAATGTGCAGGTCATTAGTTTTGAAAAGCCCAGAATACGCAGCTTAGGCAATTTCTATTCAATGCTGGAGATCAAGAAAATCATTAAAAGCCTAGAACCTGATGTTCTGCATGTGCAGGAAACCAATGATCCTTGGTATGATTTGACATTATTGCTGAGCAACATGCCGCCATTAGTGACAACAGTTCATGATATATTTCGACACCCAGGCGATCGGCAAAATATTTTTGGTGCTGACTATACTAAACGCATTGCCTTCTATCGATCGCAGAAAATTATTGTTCATGCTGAGTTATTAAAACAAACACTGCAACAAAATTTTCGAGTTCCAGAACAGCGAGTCGCTGTTTTAGCTCATGGAGAATTAGGTAGCTTATATCAACGCCGATCCCAAGTTGATC
>JANOXZ010000392.1:0-8255 GCA_031418695.1 Synechococcales cyanobacterium VAR_35_metabat_10 | reverse complement strand
GCTGCCACCGGACTCGTTCGATCGATCGCTGAGGATACCCGAAACGAAACCTGACCACTACTCACAACTTCGGTATGGGTATGCTCACTGATTTGCTGACTACTAGATTGAAAACCCATTTTTTGGATCAACCAGTCGCTGGTTTGCATAGCATCTTCGACATAAAAATGGATGTGATCGATTTTCATAGCACCTATTTGAAACTACAGCTCTCGATATTTGTCAATAGTTTTGGGAAGATTCTACTTAGTGGCAGTGATCAAGCCAAATTTTATGAGGCCACGTTCATACCCCTGACTCATTAACTTTAACGAAAGTGCCGCTTGGATGGTTTTCCAACCGGCCTTAAACAGCCCCAAAATAGCCTGTGGTGTAATACTAGAGTCAATTACCACATCCCAAAAAGGTGCAACTGCCACCGACCAATCAGCCGATCGCATTCCCTGAAATCCACATTTGGTCACAATTTCTTCGTAGTCAGGCAGCGAGATTACATAAGGCAAGCAATAGACATCATAAATTTTCTTCAGATGCTTAGTTTCAGCCGGAGTCAAAGCCCCTGCTTGGCCTTCAGTTGATCGATGACACCAAGTAGCCAAAATCATCTGGCCACCGGGCTTCAGTACTCGATAACACTCCTGCAGAAACTTATCTTTATCGGGCATGTGTTCACCGCTTTCCAGAGTCCAGACCAAATCGAAGGTGTTATCTGGGTAAGGAATATCTAGGGCATTGGCTACTTTGAAAGTTGCTTTGTCGCTCAGACCCATGGCTGATGCTCTTTCTTGGGCACGGCTAGCCTGCACGGGAGAAAGAGTAATGCCGACAACTTCACCATGCAATTTTTCGGCTAAGTATAAACTACTACCACCAATCCCGCAGCCAATATCAATTATCTTTGGGTTCTCAGGGCTGCTATATGCCGACCATTTCAACAATTCTTCGATCAGGTCAATCTGGGCTTGCCGTCGATCTAACTGCTTTTTGCCATCTACACCGTAGTAGCCGTGGTGCATGTGCTCACCCCAGATGTTTTCCCAGAGGCCACTAGAAGCATCATAGAATTGCTGGATTTGTTGATACAGGTCGTTACTCATGGGTCTGCTGTGTCGATTGCTACTTGTTCTACCATTCTAACCAGATTGCCTCGATCTTGCTTTTGGCCTGTTTGGTGATCGATCTCTATTGAGTCGGACACTACCTAAAATCAATAGTTACTATGAATGATTAAAATAATTTGACTCTATATTTTAATTAGGCTAGTGAATTCAAGTTATTCACTAAAGATAGTGCTACTATCACTAGCTCGATGGATCGACCATAGCCTTTGCTAGTAATAGGTTCTAGCCCTCCGTATACTTACTGAATTTAGATATTGTAAGAATTGTAGTGGGTATGATGAAAATAGATCAAATTTTCATATCTAACTTGATTGTTTTGCATCTGTTCAACCCGTAAATTTACTTAAATTACCGAATTTTACGGGATCAGGAAAATCGTACACACTACTTCGTTATGATTACAGCGCATCGTAAAAATACCATTTTATCGGCGGTCGAACTGCTAGAAGACTTTGCTAATCGCCGAGCTACAGGACTTTTAAAGGTATCAGCCAATGATATCTTTTGGTTTATATACTTCAATGAAGGTGAAGTGTTTCATGCCAATTTCTCGATCGAACCGATTGATCGGCTAGAATTTCACATGCGCCAAGTTTTAAAGTCCGAAGACCAACGCATCGAAAAAAGCTTAATAAAGATGCTCAAAGAGCAAACGATCGGTGTTCGATTAGATGATTTCTATCCCGGTCACGACTATCAGACCTTATATTCTTTATTATCTGCACAGCAAATATCTGTAGCAAACACTGCCTTGATCACCAGAAGAATGATTAAGGAAACTATCTGCAATTTCTTGTTACTTGCGGAATTTACTTACGACTTCATCTCAGACAGTCGAGACTTTCCGCTGCTATTTTCTAACGATTTCACAGTTCTTCTAAAGGAATGTCGGCGTGAGATAAGTGATTGGCAATCTCTAAAATCAAATGTTTCCAGCTTTTATCAAAGACCAGTAGTCTGCGGGAAAAATGCGAACCATGTTAAATACAATTATCTGAAAAAGTTCTTAGTGGGACAGGATTTCAATCATCTTGGGTTGGCTCTTGGTCAATCGGCAATCCGCATTGCTCAACGCTTAGATCCGCTAATTGCCTCTGGAGTAATTGATTTGCTGCCACCGATATCTCAATATGTTAAACTTCCCCAGCTATTTCCTAAATATAATCAAGAATCATCTAAGGAAATAGTTTTGTCTACCGATCGATGTAAAGTAGTTTCTATTAATGATTGCCCAACTGTTTTACAGTGTATAGATAATTTCTTAGATCGAGATTATTTTCAAACTTTTCCAGTGAAAGATGCCTATGAAGCTTTAGACAAAATAATCGCCATTCAACCCCATATGATTTTGATGGATGTTGAGATGCCTAATATTGATGGCAATAGACTATGTCGAATAGTGCGTGGTAATCAGGCATTTAAAAGTACTCCGATTATTATGGTGGCTAATAATTTTGGTTTAGTCGATCGAGCCAAAGCCAAATTTTTTGGAGCTACTGACTATCTGACCAAGCCGTTTACCCAAGATGCCTTGAATCAGATGGTGTTTAAACACCTTGTGTATTAAGTTACTGGTTAATTAAAGAATCAGAGAAGCTTTGATGAAATATCTCCCGGCCTTTATCTGTGATACTTTCAGATCTGTGCTGGGAATAATACATGTAGATCGAAGCTCCAGAATCCTGGATTTTTCTGACCTGTGGAGATTTGCGAACTAAATAAAAGTTGTTGACACCCAGCCTAGCGATGATTTCAGCACAAAGCACAAACACTACTATATCGGCGCTCAGTCTATTAGAAAATGCGGCCAATCGCAAAGCCAATGGTTTCCTGAAAGTAACAGCCAATGGAGTTTCTTGGTTTATCTACCTTAGTGATGGCAAGATTTTTCATGCCAACTTTTCGGTTGAACCGATCGATCGCATCGAACTGTACATGCGTCAGGTACTAAAAGCGCAAAATCAACATCCCGAAGGACAGATGTTTGAAAAGCTGCGGCAGCGAATTGCTGGTGCCAAGCTAGACGACTTTTACCCTAGCTACGACTATCAGGCTTTATACTCGCTAGTGCGTAAAAATCAATTGCCCGCAGCCGATGCCGCCGCCATCATTCGTGAGATCACCAAAGAAACCATCCGTAGTTTTTTACTGCTCTCAGAGTTTACTTACAGTTTTGTAGATGATAATCGGCAATTTCCTATTTTATGGTCTATTAACTTCTTATCGTTAAGCAAAGAATGCCAAGACGAAATTAGTGACTGGAAAGCTTTGGGTGCAAGGATTTATAGTCCTTATCAGCGACCATTTGTGAAGAAAAACAATGAAGATAATGGTAAATATGACTATTTGCAGCAATTTTTAGTTGGGGTAGATTTTAATAACTTGGCTCTTCAGCTCAATCGACCAGCAATTCGGGTAGCCCAGAGCCTAGATCCATTGATTGCGGCTGGAGTTGTGGGATTACGCCCACCTAAGTCTCAGTATGCGAAACTGCCCAAATCTTCGGAAATGGAGAGCGATCGAGATTTATCTTTTGATATGATTACCGCTACTCAATACAAAATTGTGTGTGTAGATGATAGTCCGACTATTTTGCAGCGGATGAACGACTTTTTAGACAGCGCTCACTTTAAGATTTTTACAGTATTAGACTCTGGTGCTGCTTTAACCAAAATTATTACTATTAAACCCGATGCCATTTTGATGGACATTGATATGCCCAATATTGACGGTTATAAGCTGTGCGCGATGGTACGTCGCAATAGTGCCTTTAAAAATACCCCAATTATTATGGTTACTAGCAACTCTGGCTTTATCGATCGAGCCAGAGCCAAATTCTGTGGAGCCACTGACTATATGACCAAGCCCTTTACCCAGACTGCCATCAACGACATGGTGTTTAAGTACGTGGTGCGTTAGCTAAGCGCTGTTGAAGTTCTGTCCATACCAATAAAGCATTGATATCAGCCGGGTTTACTCCACCAAGGCGACTAGCTTGACCAATGGTCAGCGGTTTCACTCGATCGAGCTTTTCTCGGGCTTCTTTTGATAAGGTGCCGATCGCGCTGTAGTCAATATCTGGAGTAAGGGCACGATTGGTATGCTTACTGACCTGATCGATTTGGTTCTGCTGGCGCTGTAAATAGCCCGCATATTTCAGATCAATTTCTACGGCTTCTCGTACAGGGGCGCTAAGTTCAGCATCGGCCAAACCATATTTGGCCAAGTCCGTATAGTGAAAACCAGGACGACGCAGCAGTTCAGCCAGAGTGACGGCACCGCCGCGAATGACCTGTTGAGCTTCGTTGATAATGGCTTGTCCAGCGGGTTCGTGACTGCGAACGCGCGTACTATGTAGCCGTTCTTTTTCGGCGATGATTTGCTCTTGCTTGTTGGTGTGAATTTGCCAGCGGTAATCGTCGATTAAGCCAATTTCGCGGCCTACTGGGGTCAATCTTTGGTCAGCGTTATCTGAGCGTAGAACTAATCGGTACTCCGATCGGCTAGTCAACATTCGGTAAGGCTCTCGTAAATCTTTGGTACAAAGGTCATCAATGAGAGTGCCCAGATAACTGTCTTCCCGAGGGAAAATTACTGGCGGCTTTTTCTGGACTAGGCGGGCAGCGTTGATACCGGCGACTAAACCTTGACCTGCTGCTTCTTCGTAGCCGGTAGTACCGTTGATTTGACCAGCGCAAAATAACCCGGGAATATTTTTGGTCATCAAAGTCGGGTAACACTGAGTCGCTGGCAGATAGTCATATTCCACTGCATAAGCGGGGCGCAGCATGACGCAATTTTCCAGACCGGGCAAAGTGCGTAGCAAAGTGACCTGTAGATTTTCCGGCAAACCAGTAGAAAATCCTTGAATGTATAGCTCCGGGATATCTCGGCCTTCCGGCTCAATAAAAATCTGGTGGCTATCTTTGTCCGCAAAGCGCACGATTTTATCTTCGATACTCGGACAGTAGCGCGGCCCCTTGGCATCCACCCAGCCCCCATATACGGGGGTGAGATGTAGATTATCTCGGATCATTTGATGGGTAGCTGGGGTGGTGCGGGTGAGATAGCAGGGCATTTGCTCCCGCTCTTGCCAATAGGCTGGGTCAAAACTAAACCAGCGCACTTCTTCATCGCCCGGTTGGGGTTCCATTTTGCTAGAATCGATCGATCTTTTGTCCACCCGTGCAGGGGTGCCGGTTTTCAATCTACCAGTTTCAAACCCCAATCTTTGCAGAGTTTCTGTCAGACCAGTGGCAGCGAATTCTCCGGCGCGGCCAGCGGCCATCGATTTATTGCCAACCCAGATGGTGCCGCCCAAAAAAGTACCGGTGGTCAAAATAACTGCTTGGCAGCCAAAAGCCACACCGAAGTAGGTTTCGAGGCCAATTACTTCGCCATTTTTGCCCAGAACTAAGTCTGTGACCATGCTCTCCCGGATAGTCAGGTTGGGCTGGTTTTCGACGATCGATTTCATGACCGCCGCATATTCGCGCTTATCAGTTTGGGCGCGCAATGCCCAGACGGCTGGGCCTCTAGAGGCGTTTAAGACTCGTTTTTGCAGGTAGGTTCGATCGGTGACTTTGCCCATTTCGCCGCCAAGGGCATCAATTTCGTGGGTAAGCTGCGATTTGGCCGGACCGCCCACGGCAGGGTTACAGGGCTGCCAAGCAATTTTGTCCAGATTCAAAGTTAGCAGCAGAGTTCTACAACCCAGACGCGCACTGGCTAGCGCTGCTTCACAGCCCGCATGACCTGCGCCCACTACTATTACTTCAAATTCATCTTGAAATTCGATAACTCCGTTTGCACCGTTGGTGATCGCCATAACTCACTGCTGAAAAGTTGCTGTCTTCCCTAATTTAACGCCTCTAGTGAGTCTTAGACTAAGATTGCTCAGCTCCTTACCACAGAATCAATGTAAACTTTTGTAAGAGTTTGTGACCTCATCTTGCCAGCGACTCCCTGCGCCACAGATAATTCTGTCTCAGACGATGCTTCACACCACATATAAATATTAAGTTTTATGTTTAACAAATTCTTCGGCAAAAAAAATGATGGTTTCTACATGCAGGTTGATGAAGCTGCACCACCGAAGGCTGCGGCGACACCTAAAGAGGTAACAAAAGTGGCTGCGCCTCAAGCAGAATTGGCTGCAAAATCCGATGTTGTCTCCAACACTACTGTAGTTGCGGCTGTTACAGAGGCTCCTGCTGAACAAAAAAGCAAATCAGCTAAGACTTCGATCAAAAAAGATAAAAAGCAAGAAAAGAAAAAAGATGAGCCAGCAGCACAAGCAGAAGTTGCTACTGCGGCACCGGTGGCTGCTGCCTTCACTAACTTTGCCACTGATTATTTGGTGACTCCAGCCGTTGCGGGCAATCGCCGTCGTCCAGGAGCCAACATGAAAGGCTTTATGTCTATGGCTAGAGATGTCAAGGACATGAAAAAAGGCAGTCAAGGAAATCAACAAAAAGCCAAGGCTGCGAAAAAAACAGAAGCTTAATTTAATTCTGGTTTGACCCTAGAACTAGCTTGGTTACGGGCAAAAATTGCCCCGCTGTAAAGCTGAAATGCTTGATCCCATAAACTAGGTTGTCGGCGCACTAATTGCAGGTGTGCCGGAATTTTTTCGAGGGTATCAGGATACTCTAAGGCTGTCTCAGCAAAAGGAGTAAACTCTTTCCAATGTTCAGCTTGAGGAGTATATTCGCGGATTTTGTCGATTAGTTTCTGCCAGTTTTCTCGGCTAGAGACAATTCCAGCCTTTTTTGCACTTTGGGGAAAGACATAATTTTGGCTGCAAATCCGCAAAATGACTTTTTGGCGGGGCAAATGTAGATCCCAGACTTGGACATAGTCCAAAATCTGCGATTTATATTGGACTTTGATTTTGGTGGTCGAAACGCTGGTTTGAGTAATTTCTTCGAAAATCGGGATGATGCCACTGACAATCGATCGAACTTCTGACCAGTGATAACTGCGAGAAAAATCGGTGCCATAGCCGTTTAGAGCAGTAATCTGAGCTTTGGAACTGAAAGATTCGATACTTTTAACCTGAATAATTTCTGGCTGATTAAGTTGCTCGATCGATAAAGCAAAGGCCGGAATACCTGCGGCTTGTAATTGGTGCTCGTAAAAGCTCATTTCGCCCATGTTACCGGTGCGATACAGCCGACTACTGCGACTGGGTAACAAAAGCCGTGCATTGTAAGGCTCTATCTTCATGATTTGAGCGAATTTGACTGCCATGGCCGTCTTCGCTACGGCTGCTACTGGCTCCAAAATTAGTATGGCGGGAGCCGGATCATCTATTTTATTCTCGTTGATAACAAAATCTTGGGTGGCAACCTTACGAATAGCCTCAATTCTGGCAGCTTGAGCAGCCTTAATTCTGTCAATACCCTGGCGAGCCGCTTGCAGAATTTTAGGTTCTACCAAGTCGCCTTGCATAAGCTGGCGATATATTTGCTCAGCGTCTTCTAACCGGGCGGTAGCCTCTTGCAATTTACCACTGTACAGCTTGACTTGACTGTCATTAGGCTGTTTTTGGGTCATTTTCGTCAGAATATTACCGGCAGCCTGGTAATCGCGGCGTTGGAGGGCTGCTTCAACTTGTTCGAGCATGGATACGCAAGACCTTCAAATAACAACAAAGCTAGTAGCAACAGGGCTTTTATTCAGAATGCCCAAGATGGTGGAAAAAATTTTGATGGGTGGTCAACACCACATTTAGTTACAAAAAGTATCTGATAAGTTTTTGCGATTTGGAAGAGGTTGCCGCTACCGATTTCTTTGGGTAGCATAGACTTAGAGATCATCTGAGCGATCACCTCGTATTAGCGATCCTTTCTTTCTTATAAGGCTCTCCCAGTAACACTTTGAGCCACTTTTGCCCGAATTTTTAAGAAATGTAGTAATTTGTAAAGAAAATTGCTAAGATGTTTTCCCGTGAGGATTGGTACTGAATAATATTTTCTAAGTTTTTGTGTTGACTCGCTTCTAGATCTGTAAAAAAAATACTTCTGACAAAATGCCAGTAAAACCAGCTAATTCCTCCACCGGTGCTTCTGCTGTGGCAGATCTTCTACCAGCAGGTAGTCTACCCTCGGGCAGCCTAATCGATATGCCTGC
>JANOXZ010000391.1:0-1987 GCA_031418695.1 Synechococcales cyanobacterium VAR_35_metabat_10 | reverse complement strand
CCTTATATTGATCATCATCGTAATTCTAGATCTCGTAAATCAAGATTACGATATTCGCTCATGTGATCAATTGCATGGGCTTTCTTCTGGTTTTGCTATCTGCTCAGAATAGGTAAGTGTCCCGCTTTAAGTTGCTACCCGGGGTGGGGTGGTGGCTGTTGCCTTTCGGGGTACATTTTTGTTAAAAGAACCTCATGGCAAAGAATCTGAGATTTTCTGATATTCTTTTTCTCCAATAAGTTGATAGGGGTGAAGAAAAGCCCGATCGAACGCTGCATTCAATTCCAGCAAACTTTGTGGGTCGATTTCTTTCCAGCCCGATCGACTATGCCAATAAATCACACAAGTCACTACTTCTGGCTGCTCAGCGCTGACCCAAACCTCTTTGCGATCAAAGGCTGGATACTTAGCTAGTCCGGCAGTCCAGATGTTCTTGTCAGTTTCTATAAAAGCTGTTTGATGCTCAGGAGCAACCAAAAATTCTAAAATTTCAACAAAACTGTTAGGCTGTTCCATGTATTAACCAAAGCTTAATTCTACCAATGCAGTTTGCCCAGCGTCTCCTTCCACTTCAGTCCTTTGCTGTTTAGTGGTACCAGCGATTTTCGGGTAGCGGTGGTGCAATGGTATGAGGCTAATTATTGTAAATCTACAAGTTTTTAAAGAGTTAATTTTAATGACTTAATGGTGCTATTTTTCACTTTCATCACTCCAATCAATTGGTTTTATCATTGCAATTAAGTTATTAATGTCAATAGCATATGAGTGACCATGTCCACTAAGGCATTTTCCAACAATTCTCATGCCTAATTTAGCTTCTTCCGGTGGGGCTTCGACAATCTTTATAATTCCAGGGCAGTTACCCTTATCATAAATACATTTGGCAGTAGCTTCATATATCCAATAACAATCATCTTCATCCTTCATGAATTTGCAGTTGCCAATATAAGAATTGCCTCCGGCAAGTTCTGGCCTATTGGAGTACCAGCGAATAAATTTCAGATGCGGCCATATAAAGATAATACCAGGAAACGTAGCGAATACAAGAAGCTCAATGATGTTTTTTGCGGCACTGAAAAATATTATGATTCCAAAAAATATCAAAATCTCAATACATAACAGTGAAATAAATGTATCTCGTAACCTTTTACCAATTGTAGCTTCACGTTCTAACTTTTCTTTACTTATTATTTGCAATGAGTTTTCGATAATATTTAATTTGACTTCATTTAATTCTGATGATTTTTGATTATTTCCATAGTAGTGATTGTCACCTATGGATTTGGCTTCTACTGATCCATTGAATTGATAGCCGCGAGATTGATCATGATTATTTTGCATATTTTCCCCAGCAGTATTGACTTAATATAAGGTTAACAGAGGTGTTGAATCTGTGTCTATTAGTAAGGATTCAGGTCATCTAAGATATTTGTCAGGCAACTTAAGCCCGATTCAGTGACTTACTTGCATCTAATTATAGTTTATCTATACTTTTTTATTCATCCCGTGCAACAATCGATTCTAACGTGTAAATTACAGCAGCCCAAAATGGGGTGTGTTTTCCTGAATCATCTGGGCGATAATAGCCGTTAATCAGTTTTTGAATATCTCCATCTGAGAGAGTTTCGATACCTTGCATAACCGCATCGATCGCCGCTCTTCGTAATCTGATCAGCTTTGAGTTATTCAGTCCAAGGTTTTCGATCGTGGCTTTAGCCGCATTTACTTTAGTTAAATCTTTCGATGGCAAAAGTTCACCAATTCTTGTATATCGAAAGTAGCTAGCACAGCCTGATTCAAGTGGTGAAACAGTTAAATCAAGATCAAACCACGATCCTTTCTGCTGGCCACAAAACTCTTGTGATAATTTAGAAATACCAATTTTTGATTCTTGCTCTTCAGCTTCGGGATAGCCGGGACAAGAAGCCAAAAAATTATTGTAGCTGAGGCTCAGATCAGGATAGGATGTGCGCGGCTGGAAATGTTC
>JANOXZ010000390.1:0-2859 GCA_031418695.1 Synechococcales cyanobacterium VAR_35_metabat_10 | reverse complement strand
CCTTATATTGATCATCATCGTAATTCTAGATCTCGTAAATCAAGATTACGATATTCGCTCATGTGATCAATTGCATGGGCTTTCTTCTGGTTTTGCTATCTGCTCAGAATAGGTAAGTGTCCCGCTTTAAGTTGCTACCCTACTTGAGCATTGTTGCAAACATTCCCCAGCCAGCATCAGAAATAGCTTTAGCTAGACAATGGTTCCTGACCATTCCTTTGATATTTAGATCTTCTACTACAATTACTTGGTTTTCGTTTACTATCTTGCGGGATAGTTTGTGTAGAAAATCTTCACGCACTCTTCTGATTTTAGAGTTCACTTTGGCTACCAATTTACGGGCTTTATTCCGTCTATTGCTACCCTTCGCTTTTCGGCTTAGTTTCTGTTGCTTGCGCTTCAGGTTTTTAGCGTGTTTAGCTGTTGCTTTAGGGTGCTTATATTTAGATCCATTAGATGTGACCAAGAAATCAGTCAATCCAACATCTAGCCCAATGGCGTTACCTTCAGTGGTTGCTTCTGGGGTTGCTATACCATCATCCACAAGTACTGACGCAAAATAAGAACCGTCACGATTTTGAGATACTGTTACCGTCCTGATTGTGCCATCATATTTGCGATGAATCTTGGCTTTTATTTCACCAATAATTGGAAACTTGATAGAACCATCTAGAACTTTCACATTCTGTGGATAACTAACAGATTGCCGATCACGCTTAGATTTGAAGCTAGGAAACCCGCCGCGCTGCTCAAAAAAGTTTTTGAAAGCGGTCGTTAGATTTAGTACCACTACCTGCAAACTTTGAGAATAAGCGCCCTCTTTCAGCCAAGGATATTCTTTCTTGAGTGCTGGCAACATACCTTGGATAGCCGATCTGCTCAACCCCTTGCCAGTTTCCTTGTAGGTTACTTGGCAAAGGTTCAAACTATAGTTCCAAAACCATCTACAGCAGCCAAAAGCACCAGCAAAATACTCTTGCTGTTGGGCGTTGGGATAAATTCGGAACTTGTAAGCTTTAAACATTTGTCGGCTATCGGATATCTGGTAAAAATATAACTTGTAGACTTTAGCGATGTCAATAATATTACACTTTTGCTCATTTCCTCATCCAGTCTCAATCCTCAAACGCTTTGCGTTGTGCGGCTCGACTGCAATCGTCAATTCGCTCGCCTTTCATCCCGACGCTCATCCGCTTCGGATAGAGCGCGGGACTTCCCGGCTGCACGTTAAATTAAGATACAGGATGCGCGGCTTCGTCCCAGTGATCAATCCAGCCGATCAGGGCTGGAACGAAGTCGGAGCCTAGCAGCTTGTCGGAGTAATAATCTGTAACACAGACTGTTGAAGGGTTTCAGCTATTTAGGCTTTACAAGGTAATTGTTTACTGGGTAAGGCTTCCGGGCTTTCACCCCGACAAGCTGCTAGACTAAATCGATAATCCCAATTTTAGGCCAGCAGCGGCATGAGCCAACATCACAATCAAAATTGCGCTGCCAAAATAGGCGTGAGCTTTGCGCACTGCTGGATTTTGGCCAGCGAAGCCAGTGAAAGAAACCACCGCATTTAAAAACAGCATAAAAAGCACGGCCATGCCGGTTACAAAGTGGGGGCTTTCCATGACGGGCTGCTTTTGAATTACCAAAGCCAAAATGCCGCCGGTGGCCCCGATCGCCATAAACAAGGCCATGCCACTCATGACTTTGCTATGCTCGGTGCGCAGCTTGGCTGCGGCATCTTTGTCGGTTTCTCTGAGCAGCCGCCCTTTCCAACCTGCGTAGGCTCCATAGCCTCCCATGAAAAACATCACAATACTCATAAAAAAGGGATGACCCCAATGAGTAAGTGCTTCGGGGAGGCTTAAGCCTCTAAAAATTTCTGCTAACGGCTCTAGTGCCTGTGATAACTGCTCGCCCATAAATACGTAGTCCATAACTCGTTGTAAATTATTGTAACGAGTTATGGTGGGCTAACTCTCTCTATTTCCACAGTTTGTTCTCTAGTTCGCGCACTTGGCGCTCTAATCGATCGATCCGCCCCCGTAATTCATCGGTCTCAGATTGGCGAGTCACACCCAAATCTTGCATGGTATGGCGCATCCAACGCTGCATTTGTTCGTCTACTGAACCAGGGTCAAGTTTCACTTGCTTCATGATGTCGTCCACCATGGTTTTGGCTTGGTCGGGGTTGATCTTGCCGTCTTTGACCATTTGGTCGCCCATTTCTTTGATTTTGTCGGCAACCAGTGAGGTGGTACCGATACCCATCATCACAATTTGCTGGAGCCAGTTGTTGTTATCCATATTCAAGTGCGCAAGTTAGAAGATGAAGGTTGCCGTCTCTAGTATAACCAATGGCTGTGCAGCATTTCATGACTGTCGATCGAGGTTTCCGCTGCTCTGAGGTGGGGATTTCCGACTAGCCAACAGATTTAAGTATTTCTGGTTAATTCCAGACTCTAATTTACACTGTTACTATTTAACTCATCCAAAAATTCTATTTTGATTATTTGAGTTTCATAAATTTTCCACTTCCCATCATACTTTTTAAGAACGTGAACACCATCAATATGATTATTACGAAATGCCGGGCCAGAAATCTTCTCTGTGATTTGACTGAATCGAACTTTGGCCGTGTTTTCAGTTTCAGATTCAAGAGTATTTTTTTCTAAAGTATAGCGAAGATCGTAAATCTTAAAAAGCTTCTCTGTCCAATCTTTAGTCTGCGGCAAATCTGGACTAGAGGGATGAATAGCATCGATAGCAGCGTTCAAGTCTTCAAGATTCAAAGCCTCTAACTGATTGCTCACAACCGCCACTGGTGTGGACATTTGTGCATACAAAGTAACTTTTACGGCATTT
>JANOXZ010000389.1:0-3925 GCA_031418695.1 Synechococcales cyanobacterium VAR_35_metabat_10 | reverse complement strand
AAAATGTTCAAGCTACCAATTGCGAAAGCTGCTGCCAAAACCAGTCCGCCCAACAAGATCCAGCTACTTTGAGGAGCTGGATTTTTAGTTTGCCAGTGTTTCCCATCCCAGCGCCAACAGTTGTGATAGGGGCTAGAGGTTTGCTCAATTACATAGCCATCTGTCCAGAGGGCAAAGATTTTTTGACAGCGATCGCAGCCCAATGCCTCGGTCAAAACAATTTGCTGCAAATTCCCGCGACAGCAGGGACAAGGATAGATTTCACGAAGATCAATTTTCTGCTGTTTGTAGATGGGCACGACTAAAAGCAAGAAGAGTTCTGTGGCAATCATAAAACATTGCACAAAAAAATACAGCTTGCGGCAAACTGTATTTTTCATAAACTAAAAAACGCGCCCTGAAGGACTCGAACCCTCGACATTTGGTTTTGGAGACCAACGTTCTACCAACTGAACTAAGGACGCAGAGGACAGAGACTGCCATCAACCTCTGTCTGTAACCTCAATAGAGACTTATTTGTCCCGATCGAAGCGCTGTTTGACGCGAGTGGCTTTGCCCACGCGATCGCGAAGATAGAAAAGCTTAGCTCTTCTGACCTTACCACGACGTACTACTGTGATGGTGTCTACCTTGGGAGAATGCAGCAGGAAGACCCGCTCTACACCTACACCTTGGAAAACCCGCCGAACGGTAATGGTTTCATTAATACCACCATGCCGTCTGGCAATGATGATCCCTTCGTAGGGTTGAACCCGTTCCTTCTCGCCTTCTTTGATCTTGACACCAACTTTAATGGTGTCGCCGATGAAAAGCTCTGGCAGGTCACTTTTGAGGTATTCTGCCTCAATCGAGCGAATAATTTCTTGGGCGTTCATGGAGAATATCGAAACTCATGGCAAAACTCACGGATACTCATATTAACCATTAATGCGCATCATTGTCTATGATTTAAAAATATTTCTCCTCTCGCCTAATTCCTTAGTGATCTTGAGCCGCAATGAAAGCCAAATCACTCGATCACTGTGATCAACGGTCTAAACGTCTAAAACTACGACAAACAGCCGAAGGTAAAGCCCTAAAAAAGCGCATAAGATGAGAATGGTTAACCAGATAAATTAACAGACCTCTACTCAAAATGATTGACACTGCTACTGCTAGGCTAAGTAAGTTTTTCTGTAAGATGTTATTGATAGGTTTGAGTTGCACCCCACTGTGTGCAATCTTAGGATTGCCCCAAGTGGCATCAGCTAAGCCCAAAGTTTTACCACAGCCTAGCAAATTAGCACCGCCTCAACAGCGGCGCCAAAATGTTAATCCCAATGCTTATACTCTTGGCCCCGGCGATCGAGTGCGTGTAGATGTTTTCAATGTGCCAGAGTACAGCGGTGAGTTTATCGTGCTGGTAGATGGTACCGTGAACCTGCCCTTAATTGGTGCTATTCCAGTAGCTGGCGGCACTCTCAAGCAAGCTTCTCAAATTATCGGACAAGCCTACAAATCCTACGTACGAGTACCCAACGTTACTGTGGGCTTATTGCTGGCCAGACCAATTCAGGTCACGATCGCTGGCGAAGTAAACCGTGCTGGTTCCTACAATATTCCCTTGTCTGAAGCTCGTAAGTTTCCAACCCTCAGTCAGGCGGTGCAGTTGGCTGGTGGTGTTAATCAAACCTCTAACTTACGCCGAGTGCGCGTAACTCGTGGTAGCAGAGTTGGCTACTTCGATCTATTGGCTGTGCTGCAAAATGCTGACCCTACTCAAGATCTGACCCTGCGAGATGGTGATTCTGTTTTTGTGCCTACGGCCACTAACGTTAATGCTAGTGATATTTCCCGGATTTCGGATTCCAACATTGGTAGCCAAGACTCTGCCATTAAAATCGCCATTATTGGGGAGGTTTCTAAACCTGGTACTTACAGTATGAAGGCAGATTCTTCTGGTGCTACCGGTACTACTGGTGGTGGCAGATTAAATTTACCTACTCTGACTGAAGCTCTACGTCTAGCTGGTGGTTCTACGGCTTCTGCTGATGCTAGTCGAATTGTGGTGCAGCGCCTGACCAGAAATGGCGCACCCCAAAGAATTTCGGTGAATTTGCTGCGTTTGCTCAATGCCGGTGATACCACCCAAGATTTACCTCTACAAAATGGTGACACGATTTACATACCTACAGATTCAGTAATTGGTTCGGCAGGCAGCAGGCAGTTGGCAGCCAGTAGCTTTGGTCCCCAGGTACTGAACCCGATCAAAATTGCGGTGGTAGGACAGGTAAATCGTCCTGGTACTTATAACGTGAAGGGCGAATCCAATGCCTCTGGTTCAGCCACAATTCAAAACGTCAACTTCAGTATTCCTACCGTTACCCAAGCTATTCAGTCGGCTGGAGGCATCAAACCCACTGCTGATGTGCGTCGCATTAAGCTGTTGCGTATTAACCGTGATGGTCGTGGTCAGGCCAAAACTATCAACTTATGGGCTTTGTTAACTCAAGGTGACAGCAGCCAAGATTTGGCGCTTCAAGAAGGCGATCGAATCATCATTCCCGAAATTCCGGCGGGTACTTTACCAAATCCTGGCGAAACTGATACTTTGGCTAACGCTCCATTTTCTCCTGGCTCAATTAAGGTGAATGTGGTGGGTGAAATCAAAAATTCTCGCCAAGGTGGAGCAACGATCGAGCTACCACCTACCACCACTCTCAACCAAGCAATTTTGGCCGCAGGTGGCTTTGATCCAGTTCGAGCCAATAAGAACTCGATCGACCTGATTCGCTTAAATCCTAATGGCAGCGTCACTAAACGTACCATCGGAGTAGACTTTGCCAAGGGAGTGGATGAAACCATTAACCCGACATTGCGCAACAACGATATTGTGGTGATTGGCCGATCAGGGACAACCCGTGTGGCTGATGGTTTAGGCAGTATTCTCAATCCGCTCAGTCCCCTCTTTAGTATCTTTAATCTGTTCCGCTAATCTGTTTCATTGCTAGGCATATTTACTCATTTGGGTTTATGGATCTGCACAGTTTGCGATATGATCTTTGGGCGAAAGCGTTTTATTTAATTTTTATTAAGTTATAGAGGATATTGATCTGTGATTAGAGTTGCCATTAATGGTTTTGGGCGCATCGGTCGGAACTTCCTGCGTTGTTGGGCTGGGAGAAGCGACAGTTTTCTGGAAATTGTGGGGATCAATGACACGTCCGACCCTCGGACTAATGCCCACTTGTTGAAGTACGACACCATGTTGGGTCGTTTCAACGCCGAAATTAGTGCCGATGACAATACCATCACTGTCAATGGCAAAACCATTAAGTGTGTATCCGATCGCAATCCAGAGAACCTGCCCTGGAAAGAGTGGGAAATCGATTTGATCATCGAATCTACTGGTGTATTTATCAGCAAAGAAGGTGCTGGTAAGCACATTAAAGCTGGTGCCAAAAAGGTGTTGATTACAGCTCCTGGTAAAGACGAAGATGGTACTTTCGTTGTTGGTGTAAACGCTGACCAATACGACCATAACAAGCACAATATTATTAGTAATGCTAGTTGCACCACTAACTGTTTGGCTCCTTTTGCTAAGGTCTTAAACGACAAGTTTGGGATTGTTAAGGGTGTAATGACCACCACTCACAGTTACACTGGCGACCAAAGATTGCTAGATGCTTCGCACCGCGATTTGCGTCGTGCTAGAGCAGCGGCAATGAACATTGTGCCTACTTCTACTGGTGCTGCTAAAGCGGTAGCTTTGGTACTTCCTGAATTGAAGGGCAAGTTGAATGGTATTGCTTTGCGTGTACCTACTCCTAACGTCTCGGTAGTTGATTTGGTGATCAACGTTGCGAAGAAGACTTTTAAAGAAGAAGTCAACGAAGCACTGAAATCTGCGGCTGAAGGCCCAATGAAAGGCATTTTGGAATACAAC
>JANOXZ010000388.1:0-17650 GCA_031418695.1 Synechococcales cyanobacterium VAR_35_metabat_10 | reverse complement strand
GCCTTCTTGGCAACTTTGAATAAATCGCTGGGGAATTTGTGGTGTACAGCCCCAATGCAAGTGTAGATAAGAAGCATGGACGTTTGGTAAATGCCAGCCCTCGGTCAGTTCTGGTGTCATGGGCAGCGATGTACTGCGCTGCATTTGGAACAACGGGTTTGTAGAATTTGTGGTTAAAGACGATCGATGAAACTCATGCCCTTTTAAAATCTCTCCTTTTTTAACCAACGGCGTATCAGCCTGCGCCACGGCCAATCGATAACCCAATGTTAACCTCTGACCCATAACTGATGTAGTTGGCAAAACACCCACCATTGGATAACTACAACCTTCAAAATCGGTAACAGATTTAGTAAGATACATCAAACCACCGCATTCACCATAGGTCGGCGTACCTGCTTGAATCTTGGCCAGCAACGACTCCCGAACGGCGATATTAGCAGCCAGTTCTGCCGCAAACATTTCTGGGAAACCACCACCAAAATATAGTCCTTGAGTATCGGGAACTACTTGGTCTTTTAACGGACTCCAGTAAACTAACTCTGCACCCAAAGATTCCAATAGTTCTAAATTCTCGGCATAGTAAAAGCTAAAGGCCGCATCTTTGGCCACGGCGATCGAAGTAACTTTGGGCAGCACCGGAGTTTCTATCACCCGCTCTTGCCCTGCGGCCAGTAAAGGCTGAAGCATTGGCCAATTAAAACACTTTTCTCCCAGCACGGCCAGCCGATCGACGATCTCCTGCAATTCTGGTAACTCATCAGTGGGCACCAAACCCAAATGTCGATCGGGCAAACTAATGGCATCTTCGCGCCGAAACACTCCCAGAATCGGAATATGGGTGGGTTTTAAGGCTGTGGTCAGAATATCTAAATGTCGATCGCTGCCCACTTTGTTTAAGACTACCCCAGCGATCGGTAAATTGGGGTCTAGGCTAGTAAAACCTTTGACCAAGGCGGCGATCGAATGAGACATACTCTGGCAATTGACCACCAACAAAATTGGTAGTTTAAGCTGACGCGCCACTTCTGCGGTACTCCCCGCCCCCGGTGGATCCACAGCGCCATCAAATAAGCCCATTACTCCTTCTACTACTGCTACATCGGCATTCTGAGTATGTCTGGCTACGCAGGGATGCAAATATTCTAAGCTGGTCAAAACCGGATCAAGGTTATAGCAAGGTCGCCCGGTGACATAGGCGTGAAACATTGGGTCAATATAGTCTGGGCCAACTTTGAAAGATTGGACTTGATCGCCTCTGGCAGTTAGCGCGGCTAATAAAGCGAGGGTGACGGTGGTTTTGCCGCTGCCGCTGCGTTCTCCGGCTATTACGATCGACATCTTAGTTTTTCCTCGCCCACAATAATTTTCCCTTGTCGATCAAACAATACAGTATCAATGAGCATGGCTCGATCGGCGTACTTGCTTACATAAGCGATTGCCTTGGTGTTAATCCGCTCTACCAAATCAGTGAAGACCGGAATCTCTTGTCCTTGCTCTTGGATAACTCGATGTGCGGCATCGGCAGTTTTAGCCGCCAAGATTTGCTGTGCCCCAGCCACATCGCCACCGATCCGAATAAAGGCAGCAGTGAGAATTTCTAGTTTAGCGTCTGCCAGGTGACTAGAGGTATTAAAGATGCCACCGGCTAGCTTGATCAGTTTGCCTTGATAGCCCAGGAGCAACACCGAGGTTACTTCTTGGCGAGCGGCTTCTAGTAACATAGCTCCAATCCAGTTACCGGTTTGGATGATTTGTTGGGGGTCAATACCTACTTTGTCGGCTACCTGCATTCCGTTGCTGCCGATGCAGAATATGAGGTTTTTAGTTTGGGCTGCTCGATCAATCAAAATCTGCCGCAAGCTGTCTAAATGTTCTTCGGTAGATAAGGGTTTGGAGATGCCGCTGGTGCCCAATAAAGACAGTCCTTCAATAATGCCAAAGGCGGCGTTGGAGGTACGGCTAGCTAGTTGTTTCACCTCTGGCAAAATGATCGTGATGTGGGCTGTATGGTTACTAGAAATCAGGGGTGATAAATTGGCCTTAAATAATTTCTGGGCGTAACTATAAATCGCTGGATTACCTTCAAGACTTCGCCCTAGTCCCTCGCCAGCTTCTAAGATAATTGGTTCACCGCTGTCACTACGAGGCTGTAGTTCTACTTTTGCCCAGATGGGGGTGTTGCGCGTCAGGTCTAAGTTATCACCAGGATCGCTGCGGGTAATTGCCAAAGCACTTTGAGGTGAAAGAAGGGCGCATTGTTCGATCAAAATCTCAGCTTCTCCCGGCAGTAGGTCTAAAGTAGCAGTCTCGGTTACTGCCCTACCTTGGGTACAGAGCAGCGCTGCTTTTGCCGCCGCCACAGCAAAAACTGGTAAAGTATATCCCGTCCGAGCCATGACCGTTCCTCTGCAATTTTGTATTTCTATATTGTGGGTGGCGCTACACTTATAGCAAAGTCGTCCACAGGAATTACGCTGCCCCTAGGTAGACAAAGTCTTTTGGGGAGGTACTGCCAATATCAAGGCTACTGCCTCCTGTAAATTAGCTACGATCGAATCTGGTTGAAATGTTTCTAGAGTAGACCGATCTCTAATTCCCGATAAAACCCCAATCACCGGGATATTCTGACTTTTGGCGGCTGCAATATCAGCCTCAGTATCACCAATCATCCAAGTTCGATCGGCTACCGGCAACTCCTGTATTGCCCTAGACATCAGCAGCGGTTTATCCAGCTCATCCTTGGTTTTGACATAATCATTACTGAGATTATAGCGACGGTTACTGGGGAAAAAAGGAGTCAGTGGTGCTTGGGTGAAAGCGTAGTCTAGCTCCCGATCGCGCCGCATAGTCATCACCACCAAATCAATGCCCTGTTGCTGGATTTGAGCAAGTGCCTCGATCGCCGTAGGAATAATTTGATCGTATTTCATATAAACTAACTGATGCACCAACTCTTTGCGCAGTTGGCTAAACTGGATTGATTGTTCTTCTGTTAACCCAGACTGGATGCCAATAGTAACTTCGGGAGTCTTCGATCGCTTGCAAGCCCAAAACTCTGCTTTACTCAAAATCTGGATCTCTTGCTCTGGTTTTTTGGTGAGATCGAGACAAAGCAGATAGACTTGATAGTAACGCTCTGAAACATCCATGATCGGGCCGTCAAAGTCTGTAATAATCCTGAGCATATTTAGTGATAACAGAGTAGTCGTCCCATATTGTATCTCAAGCTCGAAATATTTGTATGTTCTACTGTTCCACGATCGATCATTTATCTTGCACAGCCCCATCGGCACTAGTGGCTAGACCAAATTATCAATGTCCTACTACGCTGCCCAAACTCACTGAGTTAATGCTTCGTGATTTACCTAGTTATGCCAATCGATCGGAGCAGCGTCGTCGCCCCAAGGCTAATATAATTAATTACACCAACTTTTTAACAGCCGGTCGCCCCGAAACTGCGGCCCAACTCATTGAGAACCCCGAATATCGCACTACTTTGCCAGCGGCTGCCCCACTTCAGCTTTACCTGAGTACTTTAGAAAAACGCTATGTTGGCCAAAATTCTACAGAGCTACAGCAGTTTCATTGGTTGTTTTTGGCTAAAGGCAAGAAAGATTGGTATTTGGTAGCCATGTATTCTCGGCAAGGCCGCACCACTGGTGAGCCATTACCTCCCGTTGAGAGCCTGCAAAGCCCGGTAGGTGAAGGTGTCCAAATTTGGTTGAGAGATTGTAATGCAGGCAAAATCCAACCTTAAGGTCAAATATTTTTTGTAGCTATTATTTTACCTGGAGATCAATTGGTTTTTGGTACAAGGGATCAATTCGCCGCAGGGTAAGGCTAATGCGACCTGCCATGACCGTAGCTCTTTTGATGGCGTGGCTCCAGTGTTCTTGAGTGCGTTGGCTCATGTGTAACATTGAACCATGGGGCAATAGGTAGTAGCGGCGCTCTTCGTAATTGGTTTTTGATCGAAACGACAGCTTCCGTTCCACCCCCAAAGAAATAATAATAATCTCTGTTCCGGCTTCTAAATTATCAATTTCATCAGAATGGAAGCCCATTTTGGCACGACCATCTTCATAGAAATTAATTAGGCAACTATTCGGTTTAAATCCCAAAGTTTTTTCTAGTTGCTCACAGATCGGCACTAGTAAGTCGTGCATTGGTTTATCTTCATAAACCAAACCCGAATAATTGTAGGCCAAGCCATAACAGGCCGTTTTACGGGCGCTGATTCTTTCATCCCAGTCAATTTTATCGCACAACTGGTTATATAGTTTTGTCGCTGTGCTGGGGGAAAGATAACCGGGGCGAATCGTAACTTCTGGCTCAATCATTATGTTGCATCAAATCTTGCTGCTGCCAGTTTATCGCACAGTGAGGCAGATAGTGAGACTTACAGGGAGCCATGCTTAAGCGATAGCTCCGCTTGCACCAGAGGTGATCGCTTCAGCATATTGCTGCTTCATCCGTTCTGGGATTCGCATGGGCTTTTTGGTTTGGATATTCACAAAAACTCCCATTTGTTGACCAAAAGCAGAGATTTTATCGCCAGTGATAATTTCGGCGCTGACCACCCAGCGTAATGATTCTAGCGATTCCACCCACATTTTGCCGATCGGTCGATCGCCCATCACAATTGACTGTTTATAATCAATTTTGGTCTGTAAAACGATTGGGACAAAGCCTGCTGTAAGCTGTTCTTCCAGCGGAAAAGAATTACTGAGAATAGCCAAACGCATATCTTCAAACCAGCGCACATAAACAATATTGCTCACGATGCCAGCAAAATCGATGTCATAGGTTTTGACTGGAAGCGGTAATTCAATCTCTAGGGGCTTGCGCTGAGTTGCCATGCTTTTTTCCGATCATTTTAAGTTAGTAGACAGGTTATCAGAAATAACTTGCAAAATGCAAGTAATAAGAGTAAATTAGTGCAATGTAAGAGCATCAAACTCCCTCATGACTCCAGATCCTCGTTCTCCCTGCCCCATAGCTTGCACCCTAGATCTACTGGGCGATCGCTGGACGCTATTGGTAATTCGTGACATGTTGTTTCTTGAGAAGCAGCGCTTTGAGGAATTTTTAGAATCTCCTGAAGGTATTTCGACGAATATTTTAGCCGATCGGCTGAAGATGCTAGAGGAGATGGGTTTGGTGACAAAGCAGCCCTACAGTAATCATGCCCGTCGCATGAACTATTGTTTAACAGAATCAGGCCGAAGTCTGAAACCAGTTTTGAAAATCATGGCTGTTTGGGGTTTAAAGCATCTGGAGGGTACTCAAGTACCAGAAAAATTCCGCTAAACCTGTCAATACTTATTAAACAAATTGAGGAATTATGATATCAACTTGGGTTAGTCTTGTGACCATTACAGCACTCATCGTATTTTTTGTAGTTACTATTAATGTGGGTAGAGCCAGAGCTAAATATGGCATCAAACCACCAGAAATGGGCGGAAATCCAGATTTTGAGCGAGTAGTACGTGTCCAACAAAACACCCTAGAACAGCTCAGTATGTTTTTGCCTGCTCTATGGATTTTTGCTAATTTTGTGAATCCGATCGCGGCTGCTGGTCTAGGTGCCGTTTGGGTTATTGGTCGCATCATCTATGCGTGGGGCTATTACCAAGCTGCCGAAAAACGTGGCCCAGGATTTGGTATTAGCACGCTGGCTACAGTTTTATTACTATTGGGTTCGTTGGTTGGGATTGTTTTGAATTTGGTCAAAGGTTAAGAGTATCGATCGAACCTGTTCATACTCTTTGATACGGGCATAGTCTTTCTCGGTGGGTTTAGAAATACCGCTGCCATCTTTTCTGGCAAGCTGTTTACGGCTAGCATGACCCGGAGAGGATGGAGAATATATGGCTGACCAGCTTTGTCTGTTTGACCAGCATGGGCACGAGCGGCAATTTCGATCGCTCTTTCTAAAGTAGCCATAGGGTTTAGGGGAGTCAGCGAATTCACATACAGTATAAATCAAAGATACTCATGACTGTTTTGACATCAACATCTTCTGATCAGCTCTTAGAGTTATTGATCGCTCGAATTCATCAGCAGCCCGATCGACGCATTACCTTTGCCAATTATATGGAGCTGGTGCTCTATGCTCCGGAGGTTGGCTATTATGCACGGACTCCCGATCGAATAGGCAGTCGTGGTGATTTCTTTACCTCACCTCATTTGGGTGTAGATTTTGGTGAAATGCTAGCGGTTCAGTTAGCTGAAATGTGGGAGTTATTAGATAGACCCCAGCCTTTTATGGTGGTGGAAATGGGTGCAGGACAGGGATTGCTGGCTAAGGATATTTTGAATTACTGGCAACAACAATATCCAGAAATACTTGCTGACTATGTGATTGTAGAAACCTCGGCAGCGATGCGCCGCTGTCAACAGCAAGTTTTAGTAAATCAACCAGTGCGCTGGGTGGAATGGGCAAATTTATCGACTGAATCTATCACCGGCTGTCTGTTTTCTAATGAGCTGATTGACGCGCTGCCAGTGCATCAAGTAGTAGTTAAAGATGGTGTATTGCAAGAAGTTTATGTCACTGTAGATAACGACAATCAATTCCAAGAAATCTTGGGAATGCCATCGACTCCGCAGCTACTGGAATACTTTAAGCAGGCTGAGATCCCTATTCTAAGCTACGAAGATGGTTATCGAACCGAAGTGAACTTGGCCGCGATCGATTGGCTGCAAACTGTTAGTTCTAAGTTAATCAAGGGCTATTTGCTATCGATCGACTATGGCTACACTAGTCAACGATACTATAATTCTCAACGCAGCCAGGGGACATTGCAATGTTACTATCAACATCGCTATCACTCAAATCCTTATCTGCATATTGGACAGCAAGATTTGACGGCACATGTGGATTTTACTAGTTTGATTCGCCAAGGGAATTTATTGGGTCTACAGGAGCTAGGATTCACTAAGCAAGGAATGTTTTTGATGGCACTGGGTTTAGCCGATCGGATTTCGCAGCCAGAAAGCTTGGAGCGACGACAGGTGCTGCATCAACTAATTGAGCCGATGGGTTTAGGTGGTTTTGGGGTGCTGTTGCAGGGTAAGAATGTGGGAGATCAAGTTTTACAAGGATTTCGATGTTAGGCTTTTGCGCTATGATTCTAATTGTCTTAACTATGATTAGGATGACGTTTTGATGGACTGTGATTATTCTTTTGGTAGGGTACTCGTTGTTTGTTAAGCCGTCTGCTGAATTGTTTATTGGATAAATTGTCCCTCTTGCTTGGCGAAGAAGCTTATGAAATATGTGGTGGAGACAGATTGGCTAGCTGAAAATCTGGACAATACTGATGTCGTGACGATCGACTGTCGCTTTTCTTTAGCTGACCCAGAATTGGGGCGACAAAAGTATCTGGAAGCTCATATTCCAGGTGCCCATTATTTAAATTTGAACCAAGACCTTTCGGCTCCGGTGCAAAAATATGGTGGTCGGCATCCTTTGCCAGAATCGGAGATTTTGGCTGCTAAGTTTGCTCAGATGGGCATTGAGTTTGGTAAGACCTTGGTGGTGGCTTACGATGATTCGCGATTGGCCTTTGCCTCTCGGTTATGGTGGCTGCTGCGCTATTACGGCCATGACCAGGTTGCGGTTTTGAACGGTGGCTATCCTCAATGGTTGAAAGCGGGTTTGCCAGTATCTACTGAAAAGCCGGTGGGTCGATCGGCTGCTTTTGTGCCCCAAGTTCAACCGGGTTGGACGGTGCCGATCGAAGCAGTTTCTGAAGTTGATGAGCATTCGCCGATCGTGTTGATAGATTCGCGGGAGGCCGATCGATATGCTGGTATTCGGGAGCCGATCGACCCTTATGCTGGCCGTATTTCGGGTTCTTACAATTATCCCTGGCAAGAAGTCACTGATGCTGATGGTTTGTTGTTGTCTGAATCTCTACAGCAGCAGCGCTGGCAGGATCTACCCACTGATAAAACCAAGGTTTTGTACTGTGGTTCGGGGGTGACAGCTTGTGTGAATGCGCTTTCAATGGCTATTGCTGGTTATCCAGATCCATTGTTATACGTTGGTGGCTGGAGTGATTGGTGCGCCCATCATTAATTTTGGGGATCTTGATGATCGATTGGTAGATCACCATAACCGATTGGTAGTCGATTCAGTTCGGCTTGATAAAATCGCCATTTGGGCATGAATCGATCGCTCAAAGCAATAAATCGCTGATTGTGGCTGGGTTCTAGTAAATGAATCATCTCGTGAACGAGCACATATTCTAAATATTTTGCTGGCTTCTTGGCCAGTTCCAGGTTGAGGCGGATGGTTCTAGACTGGCGATGGACTTGTAGAGAGCGACGCGCTGGGGTTCTCTGTTGCGGAGGTCGTTTTTCCCCTCTCAACTTTTCCTGCTTTTCGCTGTTTTGATGATCGTCACCAAAAGTCTGATAATTTCTTCACTGTCAGGGTTGATAGACTCGTACCCCTGGAGATTAATATAATCTGATTGATGTAGAATTTGCAGCCAACATTGAGTTTCGTTGGCTTCTTTGAGGGCGATCGCCATTTTGTGGATGAAGTCAGCTCGACTTTCGGCATGTTCAGCTTCCCGCACCAATGCTCCAACGGCTGTTCCAGAACGTAGAAGTTGTTTACTTAGTACATACTCACGTTTTTCCTCACAAAGATATTTATAAAGTTTGACAATCCGCAAAGCAAACGCGAATGATTTTTCATAAATTGGACCTTTACCCACCCTAAACCTCCACAAAAATTTTCAACTCTCCACTCTCAACTTTCCCCATGTCAAAGCAAAAGTGTCCTTCGTCTAGGCTGAGTAGCTGGAGTGTGGTTTGAGTTCTAGGAATTCTAGGATGTAGGGATCTTTGATGGCATCGCGGACTCTCCAATGGTTGGTGCTGGCTTCGATTTCGTAGAAGCTTCGTTCGTCGGGGTTGTTGAGGCTCATCAGGATCTGATAGTGCGACCAACTGAGGCGGAATTGTTGGCTCAATTCCATAAGGGGCAATCGATCCATCAATTCGCCAGACAGTGTCTGGCGAATTGATGGATAAGTTTGGTAAAACTGGCGGAAGTTTTTGAGATTGGAGACCGAACAACCGATGATACCTATGGATCGAAGTTTTTCGGATAGTTTGGTTAATTGACGACTGCCATACTGGGCGCGGTCTTCACCTTTTTGTTCAAATTCGATGATGTAATAGCCAAACAGCCAATTCCTCACTCAACCCCAACCAAGCCTCCAACACCACCCGCTCCTCATCCAACTCTCCACTCTCCCCTTTCAACTTTTTCCCCATTTCCTTCAACCGCGCCGTCACCGTCGCCTTATTCACCTTCTCCAACGCCCCAAAGCCTCCACATCCGCCACTGGAATCCCGCCCTGCAAATGCCCCCGAATATCTTGCACATCCTCAGCTTGCTGACTATCAATGTAGCGCGGAATATTCAAATTAAACTCATTGCGCTCAATCTCTGCCACCGGCACCAACCGCGCAAACTTCGGCACCTCTAACTGCTTCGTAAACACATCCACAATCCGATGGATATCCATATCTCGCAAGCGGTTTTTATTACCATCCTTCATATAACCCGCACTAGCATCAATCATAAAAATGCCTTGGCGATTCTCTTGCAGAGACACTTCGTGAACGGCAGCATTTTGCTTATCGATAACTACAATACAAGCCGGAATCCCTGTCCCATAAAACAAATTGGCAGGCAGCCCAATAATGCCCTGAATATAGCCCCGCTGAATCAAATTCCGCCGAATCTCAGCCTCGGCATTACCCCGAAACAAAACCTCATGCGGCAAAATACAAGCACCTTTACCCGTAGATTTTAGCGATCGCACAATGTGCAACAAATAAGCATTGCCGATAGAAGCAAAGAAATTTACATATCCCGAGCAAATTCTTGTAACACATCCAATAAAGCTGCTTGACCAGCCACTGGCAATAGATCCGACAAAGGCAATTCCTTGCGACCACCACCTAAAGAAATAGTGATTTGACCTAAAATTTCATTCACATTGTCGCCTGTAACTTTGCCAGTGCTGACAAAAGGCATCGCTTTTTCGGCGACTATCGTGTGGAGCTTGGCATCCTTCAAATATAGATGCCACTTAGCCACATCCATATAGACCTTGTCTCCAATCTCGCTGGCGAGATTTTCTAGTTGTTCGCTGCTATTAGCCATCAGAAGTCTCCGAGTAGTCTGCAAGTTTAAAATGGTACAGAGCATGCAATAGCACGATCGCCAGCCAGCCCAAAGTCACATTGGTAGTCCAATCCCAATTGGCGTGCCAAAGAGTTTTCAGGAACCACATGCCTGAATTAGTAGCAGAAAAAATTCCTACATGGACAGCAAAATTCATGCGATCATCTAATTTACGATAATCAGCATCATTTCGATCGGGTACGCGCGGCCAACGAGGAGGCATGGGAATTTGGTAAAAATTGACACCCATAATATAACATGAGCAGCCCAAAGAGCATTTTGGTTGGGCGGTTGATTCCTTGTTTTTCTGCACCAGGGGAATTACAGATGCAGATCGATCGATGGTTGCTACAAGAATATTTAGCTCACCGCCAGCCCCCAACTTTACGGTTTTACCAATGGTCGCCCGCTGCCATCTCTTTGGGCTACCATCAGCGCCGTTACCCAGAATCTTGGCAGTCTCTGAGTTACGAAGGGCAGCCGATCGACCTAATTCGCCGACCAACCGGCGGCAGAGCAGTTTTACATCAAGGAGAACTCACTTACAGCATTGTGACTGGTGGAATTTCAGGCTCTAAACTCGCTGCATACCAGCAGCTCTGTGAATTCTTGATTCAGGGCTGGCGATCGTTGGGAGTGGAGTTAACTTATGGGGGAAAAGGCAAAGAATACCGTGACCAAGCCGATTGTTTTGCCACTGCCACTGGCGCAGATTTAGTTTTGACGAATGGTTACAAATTTATTGGTAGTGCCCAACTCATTCGTGATGGTGCCTTGCTGCAACATGGATCAATGCGTCTACGACCAAATTTAGATTTATTCAAAACCGTGTTTGGCGTGACCACGGCTGCGCCACCGGCTGAAATTCAAACCCATAGCATCAACAAAATCACGGCAGCAATCACTGCTGCCGCCGCTGAGGTCTTGAATATCAACTGGCAGGTTCAGCCCCTGAGTGGCGCTGAGCTGGACGAAATTCAGGCTTCTTCTTGAGCCTTGCTTTCGATCTTGGCTGGTTCTTTGGTTTCTACTGTCTCGATTTCTTTCTTCAGTTCATTTTGAAAATCACTGGAAGCATCTTGGAAGCCTTTGATGGCTTTGCCAATGCTACGCCCGATTTCTGGCAGTTTCTTTGGTCCAAAAATTAGCAAGGAGATAGCAAAAATTACCGCCATCTCGGGTAAGCCGATCCCAAAAAAGTTCATAAAGTCGCTCTAATCTTTACAGAGTAAGGATATCTTAGCACTCCTCAACGCATAGGCGGCTGGGAAATTCCGCCGAAAATGATAAAATAAGCCCATGTTCCAACCAGGATTCAGAAGTATGGCTTCTATTACTATTGATATTCCAGACAGCAATTTACAAAAACTCCAAGATCTTGCCGACGCACATGGCATCTCATCAGAGCTTTTGCTCTGTGCCAGTATTGATAATTGGCTTAATCTTCCCCAATCAGAATTTGTTGATGCTACCAAATACGTATTGAACAAAAATGCTGAACTATATCGTCGTCTAGCATGATCCGTCATATTACATTGATGGAAGTCCTGAAGTTGCACAGTCAAATTATTGATCAGTCAGGTGGTGCTCAAGAGATTAGAGATTTGGGTCTACTAGAATCTGCTGTTGCACAGCCTTTAATGACGTTTGGCGGTGAAGACTTATATCCCTCGTTGATCGAAAAGGCTGCTGCCCTGAGCTTTTCGATAATTATGAATTATCCTTTCGTCGATGGAAATAAACGGACAGAACATGCTGCTATGGAAGTGTTTCTGGTATTGAACAGATTAGAAATTGACTCTACGGTGGATGAACAAGAAAAGATACTTTTGGCTTTAGCTTCAGGTGAAGTAGAACGTGAGGCTTTTGTTGAATGGCTTGAGTCTCATGTCAAATCAATTTAGTTAAACCCCAAGGATTTTAAACATGGCTACTCTACCCCGCTTTAACTCTGCTTTTCAGCAACTCATGTCTGTTCATTGGTGGATGGCTGCGGGTTATGTTTTGCTGTTTATGGGCGGCTACGCCATGACTCATGTGCCAGAAGACTTTCCGAGCAAGGGTGGGATGTATGAGTTTCACAATACTGTGGGGGTGACATCGATCGCGCTGTTGACTTGGCGAATGTTGGTGTTGCTGCGGGTGTGGGGCAAAAAGTATTTAAAGCGGCTACCGAAGTTTTCGCCTAAATGGTATTTGAATACGGCTTTGCATACTGTGATGTATGTTTTTATGTGGATGGTGCCGGTGTCGGGGGTGTTTTTAGCGAATTCTTATCAGGCAGCTCATTTAAAGATTTTTGGTTTTATTTTGCTGCCAGATTTTTTCCCACAAAACTCGGTGATCGTGGGAGATGCTAGCCATTGGCACGTTTTGTTGGCCTATACCTTGTTGTGTTCGATCGCTCTCCATACTCTGTTGCAATGGAAAGTAGTAAAGGCCAATTGGCGAAGGCTTCAAGGAGTTTTTCAGCGCTGGCGATCTGTCAATCCTAAAAAATCATAAGCTTCTGTATGCACAATTTCATTCATATTTACCTCTTTACCAATCAAAATTTTCAAGATTTCAATGTTCTTTGCTGTTTGAATGAATTCAATCTTTGTGTGAAACCGGGATTTTACTGATATCTTTACCCAATAGCTCCTCACCAAGGTAAAATACCCTAAAGTCTTAGCGGGTCGCTGTGCCAGCCATTTATGATCAGCAATTACATCGTTTTTCTTACTCTCTCAGCGGCCACCTATGCCATATTTGGCTTGGGATTAAACCTGCAATGGGGCTACACCGGCCTGGTGAACTTTGGTCACGTAGCATTTATGACCGTGGGAGCCTACACCACTGTTCTACTCAGTTTGCAGGGAGTGCCGTTGTGGATCGCAGCCCCGATCGGTGGCCTGTTAGCAGCTTTCTTAGGTCTATTGATTGGTCTCACAACTCTGCGACTGCGCGAAGATTATCTGGGCATTGTGACGATCGGCGTTTCAGAGTTAGTCCGCATCACCATTCAATCTGACAAATTCACGCCGATTACCGGTGGTGTTGGCGGCATTCAAAGATATGAGCTGCCGCTAAACTTTGCGCCTGCTGTACCCAACTACTTAACCAAACTGGGTTTCATTGGCTTATTTGCTGCGGTGATGGGCTTGGCTAGTTGGCAACTGTGGGTATGGGGACGCAAGAACTCCAGCAAAATGTGGCAGGCGATCTTGGGAATAATTAGTTTCTTTATCATTTATATTTGTGGGGCGATCGGTCTTTACAATTACGACGATCGGGCTGGATTAATGTTATTGACAGTCACCACTTTGGCAATCATTTATTTTGGTTTAGAAAGACTAATTAATTCACCTTGGGGACGAGTGCTTAAAGCAATTCGAGAAGACGAAGAAGTGCCTAAAGCCTTGGGCAAAAATGTGTTTTGGTATAAACTCCAAGCCCTAATGTTGGGTGGGGGAATTGCCGGAATCGCCGGATCTTTTTATGCTTGGCAAATCACCAGTTTGTACCCCAGTAACTTTGAGCCATTATTGACCTTTAATGCTTGGACGATTGTTTCCCTGGGCGGTGCGGGTAACAATGTGGGCGTGATTTTAGGGGCTGTAGTCTTTTGGGCTTATGACACCGTTACCCGTTTAGATTGGATCAAATCATTACCTTTTTCTTCTGATCAAGTGGGAGCATTTAGAATTATGATTATTGGTTTAATTTTAATGATAATTATGCTTTGGCGACCTCAAGGTTTATTGGGTAACAAAGACGAATTGACGCTGGGTAAATAGCAAAAAATATCTTGTATTGACCATCAAAAAAACAGGAGTAAAAAATCCGTGACCGACCTTCTAAGAGCAGAAAATTTATGTAAGAGTTTTGGCAGCATCAAAGCAGTGAATCAGGCTAGTATCACTGTGCCAGCCGGTAGTATTACCGGGTTGATTGGTCCCAACGGTGCTGGTAAAACCACATTTTTTAACTTACTTTCCAACTTTATCGTGCCCGATCGAGGTCAGGTAATCTTCAATGATCAGCCTATCCAGAAACTACCGCCCCACCGAATTGCCCGCTTGGGAATGGTGCGAACATTTCAGGTAGCCAAGGCTCTATCTCGTTTGTCGGTACTCGAAAACATGCTGTTGGGTGCCCAAGATCAGACCGGGGAAAAAATGTGGCAGGCTTGGATGCCTCAGGTAGCCAAAGATCAAAAGTTGCTGAAAGAAAAAGCTATGACTATTTTGACTGACATTGGCATGGATCATAAAGCCGCCGACTTTGCCGGTGGTCTTTCGGGAGGTCAGCGCAAGTTATTAGAAATGGGGCGGGCGTTGATGAGCGACCCTAAGCTGATTTTGCTCGATGAACCCGCTGCTGGTGTGAACCCCCGTTTGATCGATGATATTTGTGGCCACATTCAGCGCTGGCGCAAAGATGGCATGTCTTTTTTGGTGATCGAGCACAACATGGATGTGATTATGTCTCTGTGCGATCGAGTTTGGGTATTAGCCGAAGGCAGCAACTTAGTAGATGGTCCACCAACTAAAGTACAGAATGATCCTCAGGTGCTGGAAGCATATTTGGGGAGCTAGGAGGTACGACAGGATCGATCGGAGCAGGAGCCAAAGTGAGCAAAGCAGTCTCCGGATCCCAAGGATCAAGAATTAAAGGTTCCTCGGTCAACGACTCTTGACTGGGACGCTTGCGCCAGTGGTTGAGTACATCTTCGATTAGCACCGCATTGATCCAAATCTTTGTCACAACGCTCAAAGGTAAAGCCAGTACTAAACCAGCAAAGCCGAAGATGCTAGCAAAAAATACCTGTGCCAACAAGGTTAACGCGGGTAGCAGTGAAACTTGCTTCGACATAATATAAGGGGTCAAAAAGCTGCTTTCGATTTGTTGAATGACGAAATACAAAATAAAAACCCACAGAGATTTCCAAGGACTATCTAGCAAAGCAATACCCATGGGCAACACCATGCTCAGAGTTGGCCCGAGATTAGGAATAAAATTTAGCAGTCCGGCCAGTACACCCTGAGCTAAAGGTGCTGGTACTCCCAAAACAGACAAGCCAACACTAGACATCACTGCTACTGCCACCATGCCGATGAGTGCCCCGACCATCCATTTGCCCAAAGACACTTCACATTCGTCTAAAATCTCAATGACTCGTCGTCGATAAAACTGCGGAAACATGATCACAAAAACATTGCGGTAGGCGTGTGGCTGCACCAGCAACATAATGGTCAACACCAATAGCAACAGCAGGTTGAGTACCGTACCCAAAGAACCAGAAAAAATCGAGAGCGATTGACCAAGCAAAGAATTTAATAGCGGCTTGGCTTGCTCTTGCAATGTCTGGAAATCGGGGATATCTACTCCTGGTAGATACTGTTCTATTGCGCCTTTAGAATTCTGTACTAGAGCTAAGACCTTGGGTAACTTGGTGGTGCCAATTTCTTGCATTTGCTTCACCAAAGAAGGGACGATCGACCAAACGAAGCCCACCACAGTCATTAAAAAAATCAGTAAGGATCCGCCCAGTGACCACTGGTGCGAAAGTTTAAAGCGGTTGCGAAGCAGTCGGGCTAACTGATTTAGGGCGGTGGCCAAAACGATCGCCGCGAAAGCCATTAGTAATAACTGGCGGATTTGCCAGATGACATACAAACTGACAACTAAAACTATTAAACCAAGCCACTGACCAAACTGCACTTTTCTAGCCCCTAATCAATTAAATATTATTTGTTGATTTCTTTTGCATTTGCCGCCAGACCAAGCTAAGTGCTACGAATAGCACTGGCAAAAACACTCCAATTGTAGCAGTTGTGTTATTAGTTGGAATTTCTAGTAGCGGCGCGCCAAATTTAATGGCAGCAGAAAGACTCAGCGAAATTAGAGTAACACGTAGTAAATTATTGATCATCTAACAACCCAGGCTCTCTTTGGTATCTACACCGGTACGAGGATTTTTGCCCTCAGCTACGGTGCAAAGCAGCTTTACTTGTGATCGATCGATCAAGGCATCGGTAAAATCTGCACCAGTGACTTTGGTGCCAAAAAAGCGGGTGCGAGTCATGGTGGCTCCGACTAAAATGGCGTTGGTCAAGTCAGCTTCATCTAAAGTCGCTTGATCTACTAAAGAGTTGGTGAGGTCAGCACCCTGCAGATTTGCCCGCAGCAACACCCCCTTAGTAAAAATTGCTCCAGTTAAATCGGTGTTACTGAAGTTGGCATCGTGCATTTCGGCTGACAGAAACATTCCACCGACTAAACTAGTGTTGGAAAAATCCTGCCCTTTGAGATCACCGTGGCTGTGGTTTTGCAGAGCGGCGCTGGCTGGTGCTATCCAAACCGTCAGGCACAGCAGCATTCCGATTAGTATTGTGCGCAGTGTGGCCATGGTTCGATCAATCAATACTGATCATAAAGTTCTCCGCTCAAGATATCACAAACCTTACATTAGGGGTTTCGAGCACCCAATGCTGCCCAGTCAGAGTATTTCCATTACAAGTCAAGTGCTGTGATTATGGCGATCGGCAAGCTTAAGAAGCCCTAAAATCCAGTGTCGATTACGGCTTTGTTGATTTAAGGTTTTTATCTTTGCCGGCTACCACTGTGATTGTGGATTCAAAGTTGGCATTTACAACTCCTTCGTTATAGAGTTTCTTTGAGGCTACGGGAGCCGAAGCGATGGACGATACCAGTCTTCAATTTGAGTGCAAATATCGGGAAACTGAGATGCAGTTAGACGCAATCGGCTAATGGCGATTAAATGCATTGCTCTAGTCGTTAGGAAGTTTCTGGAACAGAATTTTGTGGGGTAAAGAAATCCGGCAAAAGCAAAGCTGGTACTTTCAGTTTAGATGTTAGATTGCTGACTACGAAGGATTCTAGATGCTTCTAGCTTTTGCCTGATAACCGCTTGCACCTTTTCATCAAAATCAGGATCGTCAGGACTAGCAATGATCTTTTGTGGACGTTTATTGATTCTGTCCATACATGCCTGAAATACGGTCTGCCAATTGTCTTTATTAATCGGTCTGCTTTTTTGCTGTAGCTAGTTTTCGCCGAATTGCTGCGCGTACTTTTTCATCGCAATCAGGATCGTTAGGACTGGCAATGATTCGGCGTGGGCGTTGATTAATTCTGAGTGTGTTGAATTCTCTGGGATATCAAACATTCTGGAAGCTGCATAATGCTTCTGATTATGGGGTGCCTCAGTTACGTCCTAGAAGTATTCTGGTGGCCTTGAGGCCAGAGTTCGCTGAGTTTTTTGGATGGCCTGATCAGGTTATTGAGCCACCAACGGTGGGTGATGCTCTATATGATTTGATGGTGGTGGATGGTTGGAAAGGTGCCGATTTGCCTTGGGGCAACACTTCGTGAACGAGGGTTTGTTGCGTGCTCGTTTTGGTGAGATTGATCAGGATCTGGCGG
>JANOXZ010000387.1:0-3131 GCA_031418695.1 Synechococcales cyanobacterium VAR_35_metabat_10 | reverse complement strand
CGATCGGTGGTGTTCTTGCCGCTGCCGACTTCTTCAAAGACCTCGACCAGCTCATGACCCATGGCAGCGCAGTATGACTTGATTTTCCGGCATTGGTCAGCTAACGAGGTGTTTTCAGCTTGGTCTTGGGTGCTAACTCTGATGTATCCAACCAATTTCATGCCAAAATCCCCTGAGATACGTGGTTTATCGTAATTTAAGCATACTTTACCATTCGTATTATTGTAATAATACGAACGGTGAATAGCCTGTAAGTGTCTATAGGTAAAAATAATGAGGTATTTTGGAATAAAAATCTATTGCTCAACAATTTAGCAAATCCATCAAAAGCATACTAGGTAAAACTTTCAAGCATTTTATGAGATTTTTACGGCTCACTCTTTCGTGAACAAAATATCTCAAAACCCCTTCACAGCAACAAACACTATCAGGTAAGAATTATAAAGCTTGTGCTTACTCAAATTATATTTGCATACATTGTATTTGAATAAGATAAAAATCAGACTAATTCTCCCCTTGTGATACAATTTTGAGTACAAACCAATCCCATTGGCACTTCGGAGGCTTTGACGTGATAGCAGCAAGAGACCATTCTCCTAGATTTACTCCCGAAGAATACTTCGCCTGGGAGGAACAGCAACTGGAACGCCACGAATACATTGATGGCGAAGTCTACGCAATGAGTGGTGGAACTATAATTCATAGCCAAATTTCCTCGAACTTCAATCGTCTTTTGGGAAACCACTTGCGAGGAGGCGGCTGTAGAACTCTTAATTCTGATGCCCGAGTGAATATTCTGGAATCATCTCATTATGTTTACCCTGATGTGAGCGTTACCTGTGATGAAAGAGATAAGACTACTCCCAAGTACATCACTTATCCCTGTCTGGTCGTCGAAGTACTTTCCTCCTCAACAGAAGCCTATGATCGAGGTAATAAATTCAAGCTTTATCGGCGCAATCCTTGTCTCCAAGAATATGTCTTGGTTAGTGCTGAGACGATGGCGATCGAGCTATTCCGCAAAGTTGATAACAACTGGAGCCTTATTGACTATGAGCCAGGGAGTATGGTGGAGCTGGCCAGTGTCAAGTTGACTTTCCCGATCGAGCAGGTTTATGAAGATGTGGTATTTCCTCCAGAAAGTGTCACTGAAAGTTAAGTAGCTGACCAGATCTAAGGGCTTCCCACATCCCGCACTACTTCCATGAAAACATTATCTTCACAAAAAGCATGACACTTACCCAACTCCTACCGACGGTCAACCAACTATCCCATCAAGATAAATTGCGGCTCATTCACTTTTTACTGTTGGCAGTAGCCAAAGAAGAAGGATGTAATCTGGAAACTAGCGACTCAGAAAATACTCTCCTAGAGCAATTGGCCGCCACCGATGCCATTGTTTGGTCGCCCCAAACAGACAATCAATCCATCCAAGCTCTCTCAAACTTGCTTGCCACCGCCCAGGAGCAAGCCAATGCTTAACGGCCAGCGTTATCCATTTATTGATCGCATTAATAGCGCAGGACAAACGAGCACCCTGCCCTATTTGCCCATCACTTTCAGTAACGGTAACAACTCACTCGAAGTCATGGCGCTGCTCGATACTGGTGCCAGTGTCAGCGTTATTCCCTACGAAATCGGCATTCAACTGGGCGCATTTTGGGAAAACCAAACTCTAATAATTCCTTTGAGTGGCAACCTCGCTCGAAGCGAAGCCAGGGGCTTAGTACTATCGGGAACAGTGGGCGCATTCCCCACCACCCAACTAGTTTTTGCATGGAGCCAATCTACGGAAGTTCCCGTCATTCTGGGGCACATGAACTTCTTTGCCGAATTTAACGTATGTTTTTACCGGCATGAATCAGCCTTTGAACTCCACCCCAGAAACAAATAGCAAGCAACATGGCCAGACCTAAAACCGCTGAGAAATGTATTCGCTGTGCTTTGTTAAGTGCTGATACGGCCAAAAGTACTCATGACTGCTGGGTATCAGAGACTTGCCCAAGCAAAAGGCATTACATCAAGAACCGCGATCAAATTAGTCAGAGTCGCAAGAAGCAGAGGATCGAGGTAGTCCATCAAGTTGTGGTGCCCCAGGTGGTCTATGGCAATTTGTTGATTTGGCGAGAGCTGCGCCAGGATTCGCCGATTCATGCGATCGGGGCAGATATTTGGGATGGTGAAAAGAGACTCGCTATAGTTACGCCTGTTCACTGTGCTGGTTGGTTGCCGAGCCAAGTTCATTCCTATGTTCAGCAAACACTTAAGATTTTAGAAAATGCGTATGGCTTCCAGAAATTCGCCGGTCAAATCATCGAACACCCAGAACAATGCCCCATCCGGCCATGTCCCCTCCATTCTCCAGTTGTCGCTTTGGGATCTGTTGGCGGAAGCGACTAAAGTGCCTTTGGATGCTCAGTTGTGGATGCTTTTTGAGGATTTGGATGAGGCGATCGTTAATCTGTCGATCGATCAACAGATTTTTGTGGCGGGTGAGGGGTTGGCACGGGTAGGGGAAATTGTTGGTTTGCGGGCTGAGTTGCATCTTCAGGAGATCAATTATCTGTTGCACCCGGAGCAAGAGCCGGTGATGGCTTTGGATGTGTTCGATCGGTATGTGCGCCAAAGTATGGTGGTGGATTTGGAGCAGTTTTGTGCAGCTCCTGAGTTGCCGGAGGTGGAGCGGGGTTATGTAAAGGCGGTGGTGGAGCCGATGAGTGAGGAGGAGGTGAGGGCTGTGGTTGTGGCGGCGATTCATGATGAGGAGCCGGAGTCACCGTTTGCTCTGGCGCATGATGAGGATATTGGTGGTTGGAGTGCCAAGATTGGAGATTGTTTGGTGGGGTGTGGGGGATCAATGGGGTTTTGGTCGATCGTTGAGGTTACGGGATTGAGGCCGGTGGAGGTTTGGCTTGGTTTGTTGCTGGGTGCCAGTGCTTCGATGGAGCACAGTGGGGCTGCGGGTGATGAAGCGTTTTACATGCGAGATGGGATTTTGGTTGTGGAGATCGATCGGTTATTAATAAATTGATGTAAAATAGGGTAGCAACTTAAAGCGGGACACCTGATGGGGTAGGCTTTTTAGACTTTGGGGTTTTAAAGGTTCTCCTTGGCCTAGGCAACTCCCCCAT
>JANOXZ010000386.1:0-3785 GCA_031418695.1 Synechococcales cyanobacterium VAR_35_metabat_10 | reverse complement strand
CCAGCGCCGCCTGAATATCAGCCACTATTGGAGCATCCCGCTTGATACCGGTACATTCTACTACCGATGCGCCAGCAGCCTCTCGATCGATCACCACCGATACTGGGTTTGGGCTGTAGCGCAGCACTGTCAAACCAGTTTTGCCATTTTGGCCTTTGATGCCACCGTGTAAAAGAACGGCCAAGCGATGATGAGGTAGAAGCATAGTCGGCGAAACGATCAATAATCTTGCCATAAGCGTACCAGCTATTAGGTCTAGCTGGTACCAAAAAATTCTTAGTTCTCAGCTCTGCCCATGACTAATCCCCATAAGAAGATTGCAATGATAGAACCAATCACGGCCAGCCCAATACTACCCAAGTCAAACATGTTTTTGTCGGCCATGACAGCAGTAAAATTAAACTTCTTATAAACAAAAAGGTGATGGATAATGCCACCAATGAAAGCACCAGCAATTCCCAATGCTGATGTTGCGAAGAAACCACCGCCCTGACGACCAGGTACGATTAATTTAGCGATTGCACCAGCAATCACGCCGAGAATAATCCAAGATAAAATTCCAAACATCTAAAGTTTCTCCACGATTTTATAAGCTCTGTCTCTCTAGGATAGCGATCGAGTACAAGGTTGATCAAATTACGCAAAGAAACATCACAAAAATTAGACTAAACAGCGATCAAACCCAGCCTGCAAAGCCACCTGATCTAGCCCCCGTCCAATGAACACCAACTGATTAATTCGTGACTCTGTGGCTGACCATAGCCGGTCTTGGCGACCATCAAAAATCATGTGAACTCCCTGAAACACAAAGCGATGATCTCGACCAACCAAGTTGAGAATCCCTTTCATCCGAAAAATATTTTCGCCTTGAGTGCGCACTAACTCCGACATCCAATCATTCAGTTTTTCGCCATCCAGGGCACCCTCTTTGATAATGGCGATCGACCCAACAGTTTCATCATGTTCATGGGCTTCTTCACCCAAAAAATCCGGGTCGATCGCTAAAGCTCGTTCGAGATTAAAAGCATCCAGTCCAAGAACCTGCTCAATCGCCAGCGCCGAATCCTGAGTCCGATAAATTTTGGCGATCGCATTCATAGCGCGAATTTTTTGCTCCAAAGCATCCAAATCTGCCGCACTCACCAGATCAATCTTATTCAGCGCAATCACATCGGCAAAAGCAATCTGCTCCTGTACTTCCTCCGCATCCCAATGCTGCAAAACATGCTTAGCATCTACCATGGTCACTACCGCATCCAAATGGGTCTGCGCTTGTACATCATCATCTACAAAGAAAGTCTGAATTACCGGAGCCGGGTCAGCAAGTCCAGTGGTTTCAATTACTAATCGATCGAACTTATCCCGCCGTTGCATCAAGTTACCAATAATCCTAATCAAGTCCCCGCGCACAGTACAGCAAATACACCCATTGTTCATTTCAAAAATTTCTTCGTCGGCATCAATAATGAGCTGATGGTCAATGCCCACTTCCCCAAATTCGTTCACAATTACGGCGATCTTTTGGCCGTGCTGCTCAGTGAGAATCCGGTTCAGCAAAGTGGTCTTGCCAGAGCCGAGGTAGCCAGTCAACAAAGTAACAGGGACGGTAGATGCAGCCATGGGTTAAGCCTGAAAATAGATTGGCTTCAGCATAGCCCAGATTCTGTCAATTCACTTTATAGGACTAGATGAAGAGCCGATCAATCAACACGCTAAACCCTGGCAGCAATGGTGAAGTCAAAGTATCACCAACCAACATAGTTGCCACAATCTGAAGCTGGGCATCGGTGCGTCGATAAATCTCTACAGTTTTTAATTGCCAGTTCACGATCCAATATTCCTGAACACCATATTGAGAATAAAGCTTCAGCTTCACGCTTTTATCTCTTTGTCCATTACCTTCGCCCGCAGACAGAATTTCTACCACCAATTCTGGAGCAATAGTGAAATGCCCAGCATCATTAATACCACTCGCCAGACGTTCATTGCTAACCCATACCACATCAGGAATAACTGCATCGTTAGGAGTGAATATCACACCAGGAGCTTCAAAGCTCCTACCGGATACGGTTTCATCAGACCAGTTTTCCAGATAGACATGGATTCTACCAGCAGCACTTTGATGACGAATATGAGGTGCCCGTGTCACAAAAAGCTCTCCTGCAATAATTTCATGCCTGTTCCAACCACCGTCATCTGGCATCACTTCGAGATCTGCCGTTGTCCAAAGAAGAGAGTTAGCAACCATTGTTTTAGGGGATATAAATCCACGACTTGGCTCCCATCATAAACCAAATCTATGCTGCCAAAACAAGCTGAATAGATGCCCCTATAATGGGAGAGTTGAAAAAGCCCCAGCAAAAATTCTGTAATACTTATGTACGTTGTCGAATTAGTTTTGAGAAACGTGGCCATGCCCGTATCAGTCCAACGCAAAGAGGCCGCCGATGCCGAAAAACTTTACTACGAAGTCTTAGAAACCCTCAAAAGTGGCGGACACAAATGGCTAGAGCTAACCTGTGAACAGCAAACCGAAAAGAAAGCCGTCGTTTGGACAGGTGATGTCACTGCTGCCCAAACCTACAGCAAATCTGGTGCACCATCCTCTGGTCGTGCCACTGGTTTTGCTACAGGTCAGTAATTTGGAAGCCACAACCGCGATCACCGAAGGTGCAGGCATAGCCATCGATATTCGCAACCTCTCTTTTAGCTGGCCTTCCGGCATAATGGTTCTCGCCGACTGTTCTTTGGAAGTGCCCAAAGGAGAGCTGTGGATGTTGTTAGGCACCAACGGCAGTGGTAAATCTACCCTGCTGCGGCTGATCGCTGGTTTATTTCAACCCCAAAATGGTTCGATCGAAGTGGATGGCAAAGTGGGTTTTGTATTGCAAAACCCCGACCATCAGCTTGTAATGCCCACCGTAGGCGCAGATATCGCCTTTGGTTTGGTCAGCGAAAAACTCGCTTACCCGGAAGTGCGCCAGCGCGTCCAAGAATCTCTAGCCGCAGTAAACCTCGGTCTACTGATTAACCGTCCGATCTATGCCCTCAGCGGTGGTCAGAAACAACGGGTGGCGATCGCTGGTACCATTGCCCAGCGCAGTGATGTTTTACTGTTCGATGAACCCACCGCTCTTTTGGATCCCGATGCTCAGCTAGAGCTAGTGGCTCAAGTCAGAGATTTGGTCAAAGAGCGCCACCTCGCCGCCCTCTGGGTGACACATCGTTTAGAAGAACTGGATTATTGCGATGGTGCCTTTTTGCTAGAAAATGGCCAGCTAGTCGATCGGGGAGACCCGCAGCGGCTGCGTCACCGATTAATCAACGCCGAAAACCATGTTATTTAGATGAATACGTGTACGTGTTAAAATCTTATGACAGATTGAGTAAAAATGTCATGCAACAAAAAATGACTATCACGATCAATAAAGAAGTTTACGATGCTCTCTATCGGGTTGTCGGAAAAGGTAATATCAGTAAATTCCTAGAAAACTTGGCGCGTCCACATGTCTTGAAAGAAGATTTGGCATCTGCTTACCAAGCAATGGCAGCAGATACAGAGCGGGAGCTAGAAGCATTGGAATGGAGTGACGGACTAATTGGGAGTATTAATAATGCTTAGGGGCGAAATCTGGTGGGTGGATTTTGACCCATCTGTAGGTGGAGAAATTCGGAAAACTCGACCTGCGGTTATTATCAGCAATGATGCATCCAATTCAGCACTAAATCGAGTTCAAGTCGTACCACTGACAAAAAATACTGGCAGGTTGTACCCCAGTGAAGCA